>NZ_JBDOPO010000205.1:0-23506 GCF_039830215.1 Rubritalea sp.
CATCACGACGGGCCATGTGACTGCACATGTCACCAGAAACTCCCGACTGATAAAACCTCCTTCCCATCTCCTAGAATAGAGCTGGAACCACTTCCTATGAGTGAAGTGTTCAACTGGAATAGCTGTGCCAACCATTTTCTACCTCCAAGCACAGCACCTCCTGTTGCTGAAAACTTTTCGATCCCCCCTTCCGGTGCTGCTGAAATTTGTTCGCTGCACTGCCGATTTCTTCTTTGATCTCCTGCTTTTCTAGGAGATTTGTGTCCACTTTTTGACTTTGGGCACAGTCTTACCGTCCAGCCTCTAGCAACTTTCTTGTGAGGCTCGTTATTTCATTTTGCTTATTCAAAGTGAATAATCAGACAAAATTACTAGTTATAAATATAGCATCGCCAACATTGGCAAAACTTTCATGAAAACATTCTCAATAGGACTCGCTCTCAGCGGAGTCATTTTTCTCAATTCCTGCAGCGATTTCAGCGGACTCAATATAGTCACCGCTACCGCTGAAGATCCAGACCTTTCACTTGGTAACACAACTCAGATCAACCAAAGCAGCCAGCTTAGCACCAAACAAATTTCACAACGAGTCATCGTTAATAATCCACAACTAAGAGCAGCTCGACTACGAATCAATGAAGCTCAAGGGCAAGTTGTACAATCTGGCAGACTGTCAAACCCAGAGCTTGAGCTCGATCTGAACAAGAACGTCCGAAGCTCAGAAGGAGGTCTCGAAGTCACCTTTGCCCAGCGATTCCCCATCACTAATAGACTGAGTGTCGAGAAGCGCATTTCCAGCCAGCAACTCAGCATTGCTAAAGAAGAAGTCAAGGTCGCCCAGAAAGCTCTCACATCCCAAGCCCAAGAGCTAGCAGTCGAAATCTTGCATAACAGACAACGAGCACAGTACCTAAAAAAACAAAGTGTCTTGCTCGATCAGTTCGCCAAATTCATTGATGATGCAGCCCAACGTGGTGAACTTTCAGCTCTCGACGCAAACCAAACAAAAATTGAATCCGCCACACTGAAGTCCGAACTCTCTAGACTTGATACCCGTGAGGAAATTTTACTCAACAAGCTCAAATCCTACATTGGTCTTCACCCTAATCGTCCCTTGCAACTTTCAGGGAATTTACCGAAAGCCTCCATCCCATCCTCTAACTTAGCGCTCAACAATCGTCCTGAATACCGCGCTAAGTTACTTGAGATTGAACAAGCTAAAGACAACATCGCACTACAGAAAGCAAATCGCTACGAAGATATTGAGGGACGGATCTTCACTAGTATAGACAGGGAAGAAGATGCTCCTGAAGGCCTAGCAAACGAAGGAACCATCGGTGCTGGAATCAGCATTCCTCTCCAGTTTTACAACAAGAATGAAGGTAATATCCAAACCGCTCGTGCTCAAGCATCTCGAATGGCGGCCGAGAAAACTGCCTTGGCTATAGAAATCCAGCAGCAAGCCGCCACAGAACAATCTGAAATGAAAAGCTGGTTGGCTCAGACGAGCAAACTCACCAACAGCTTGATTCCTCTTGCAGACAAAAATGCGGAGCAACTTGAAAAAGCGTACCGCAATGGTCAGGCCCCTTTCACCTCTGTGCTCAAAGCTAGAAGCCAGCAATTGGAGCTTCAGTCACAGAATATCGATAACCTCGAGTCCTTCCATAAAGCACGAGTCCGCTACTATGCCGCCATCGGCCGTGAACAGTCAGCACTCTAATTTAAATCTCACAGTTTACATCAATATGAAATTGAAACCAATTTTCGCGCTCATCACAGCCGCACTTCTTTCCAATATTGGGGCTGAAGAAAACGGCGATGCCGCGAATACAATCATACTCACCGAACAAGGAGTCAAAAACCTTGGCATCAAAATCAGTAAGGTGAAGAAAGCCAATTTTGAAGACAGCGTATTTGCTATTGGGCACATCAAACCAATTCCTAACAAGCACTCGGTAATCAGTACGCGCTTTTCTGGTCGCGTAGTACAAACACCTCCGATTGTAGGGGATATAGTAGAGAAAGGACAAGTCCTCTTGAAGGTGGAAAGCCGCCAACCGGGCTCACCACCACCAATCATCGACATAAATGCTCGTGAGGCTGGAGTCATCTCAAAAAGCCACGTGACACTGGGTCAACCAGTCGATCCGTCACAAGAGCTGATGGACATCGTAGACCTAAAACAAGTGTGGGCAGTTGCTAGCGTTCCCGAAAGCCAGGCTTCAAAGCTGAAGATCGGGACTACGGCTCACATCAAAGTAATTTCACTCGGTTCGACCAGCTTTGACGGGAAACTCATACGTATGGGCTCAGAGGCCAACCACGAATCTGGGACACTGGAAGCGATCTTCTTATTAGATAATCCAGGTCTAAAACTTCGCCCAAATATGAGAACTGAATTTTCGATTGTCTTAAACGAGAGGAAAGATGTCATCTCCATCCCACGCAAAGCACTCCAAGGGGACGCTGTAAACCCCTATGTATTTGTGAAGCACTTCGATTTACCTAACGCTTTCGTTAAATGTCCAGTGGTGGTCGGCGAGCGAAATGATCGTTACGTTGAGATAAAATCCGGAATCACTCGGTTTGAAGAGGTCGTCACAACCGGATCCTATTTCTTGAGCTTTACCCAAGGTGGTGGAGTCTCACTAAGGGAGGCACTCGATGCAGCCCACGGCCATAAACACAACGAAGATGGGTCTGAAATGACTGCCGAGCAAAAGCTCGCTCAGGAGGCAGGACCAGAAGGAACTTCTACGGAAGGTGCCACGAGCTGGAACTCCCCCATCGTGCTATTTCTGATCGCATCAAATGTTATCACGCTGGTGCTTCTTACTATTGTAACGATCAAAAAGTCGCCTTAAGCCATGCTCAATAAACTTATTCGTTTCGCCCTCGGGCATCGCGTGATCGTCCTAGCTATCGCCTTTCTGGTGCTGGCTCTGGGCTTTCAAAAGACGATGTCGTTGCCTGTTGAGGTTTTACCAGACCTCACAAAGCCTACAGTCACTATCATGACTGAAGCTGCAGGACGCGCTCCCGAAGAGGTGGAGCAGCGTATCAGTATGCCTCTAGAACGCTCATTAGTGGGCGTCACCGGTGTGACCCGAGTCCGATCAATTTCAGATATATCCCTCTCTCTCGTCTACGTAGAGTTCGACTGGGATACGGATATTTATAAAGCGCGTCAGTTCGTACAAGAGCGATTACAATCAGTCGAACTTCCTGACGAAGTCGTGCCCTACATGACTCCAGTTGCCTCCCTCATGGGAGAAATCATGCTAGTTGGAATTTCATCCGAAGACGGCAGCATGGAGCCCAGTGACATACGCACCTATGCGGATTGGACTGTACGCCGAAAGCTTCAAAGCCTCCCTGGTATTGCTGAAGTGCTCTCAATGGGTGGAGGGATCAAACAGATACAGATCCTACCCGACCCTAACAAATTGCTCTCACACGGAGTAACCTTCGAGGAACTCCACGAAGCGAGCAAGCAAGCTGCTAGCACATCCACTGGTGGTTTCATCTCGTCCGAGTCACAGGAAATCATGATCCGCAACTTGGCCATGACTACCGATCTCAAGGAGCTTGGTAAGACAGTTGTCAAAATGCTAGATGATCGCGCTGTAACCATCGCTGACGTAGCTGAGATCAAATGGGGTATTGAGCCCATGCGTGGTGACGCTGCTGTGAATGGCAGAAAAGGAGTGGTGATGAGCATCACAAAATCTCCTGGGTACGATACCATCAAGCTCACTGAGCAGGTGGAAGAAATCCTCAAAGAACTTCAGAATCAAGCTCCTGCAGGAATCAAGCTTGAACCACTCTTTCGCCAGAAGAGTTTCATCGATCTAGCAATCGACAACCTGCTCGAAGCTATCCGTGACGGTTCTATTATGGTGGTCGTTATACTATTCATCTTCTTGTTCAACCTGCGCACAACCTTCATCACCCTCACAGCAATCCCCCTCTCCTTTGCCATCACCGCCATCGTCTTTTCCATGGCTGAGTTAAGTGTCAACTCCATGACTCTGGGTGGTATTGCGGTCGCCATCGGTATTGTTGTCGATGACGCTATTGTTGATGTTGAGAACGTGTTCCGAAGATTGCGAGAAAATGCATCACTCGCCACACCTTTACCAAGGTTGGAGGTCATTGCCAAGGCGTCTGGCGAAGTTCGAAACTCTATTCTCTACGCGACTTTATTCATCATCCTAGTATTCATCCCTCTGCTTTCATTGAGTGGTGTTGAAGGGCGACTTTTTACACCTATCGCTTTAGCAACTATGGTTAGTATGGGGGCCTCCTTCATTGTATCACTCACAGTGATCCCCGTACTTTGTTCACTTTTCTTGCGACCTAAAGCAGGCAAAGAACATAAGGAAGGACTTGTTGTTCGAGGCATGAAATGGATATTTGAGAAGACATTCCTGACATTCTCACTCAGAGCTCCGGCTGTTGTGTTAGCACTCGCACTTATGGCGCTGACTGCAGCAGCTTTGCTTTACCCGAAATTGGGTAAACAGTTCTTACCTGAGTTCAAAGAAGAAACCATCGTAGTCGCTATGACTGCCAGCCCAGGAACATCACTTACACAAACAAGCCAGATATCTGCCGTTGTTGACAAACTATTGTTAGACATGCCTGATGTAAAATCAGTGGGTCATCGTGTTGGGCGCGCCGAGCGTGGCGACCACGTAGTACCTGTGTCTACGGTCGAATTTGACATCGAACTCGAAGAAAACGATACCCCACGGTCTGAGATCACTAAAGAAATCCGAGAGAAGCTCAGCAGTAAGAACCTGCCTGGTACTTTCAGTGTTATATCAGGACCTTTGAAAGACAGAATTGGTCACATGCTGAGTGGGGTTTCAGCTAAAGTTGCGGTCAAAATATTTGGGCCAGACCTTGCTACTCTCCGAGATATGGGAACCGAAATTCAGGAGATTTGTAAAGAGATCCCTGGTCTAGAAACTGCCAGTATTGAACAACAAGCTCCCATTCCTCAATTACGAATTGAGGTCGACCGGGATCGTGCCTCAGCCTACAACTTCCGACCTGCAGCAGTCAACGAGCAACTCTCCACACTTCTAGGGGGCTCTACTGTAGCCGAGTTATTTGAAGGTGAGCGGAGCATAGACTTGGTGATGCGCTTACCTGAGAGCTGGCGTGAGTCACCGCTAAAGCTTCGTGAACTCATGCTCACCAATGATGATGGACAAAGGGTGCCGCTGAAAGCTATTGCTGAAATTCGCAATGCAAAAGGCCCCAATGTAATCAAGCGTGAGAACACTCGACGTCGATTTGTAGTCAGTATAAATCCGACCGGAAGTGACCTAGAATCCATGATCACGACCTTGGAAAACAGAATCAACGAAGAGGTCATGTCACAGAGTAAATATAAAGAATATGACATGAGTATTGAGGGTGAATACCAAGCTCAGAAAGAAGCGTCTTCGACTATTTTCAAAGCAACCTGCGTTGTATTGTTAGTCATAGCTCTCCTACTCTACACGTACTTTGGAACCATGACATTTGCCATTCAAGTGCTTTGCGACATCCCACTCGCTCTGGTTGGTGGACTCGTATTTACTTGGATGACAGTCAACAACATTAGCATCGCGACACTTGTTGGATTCATCGCTGTGGCTGGTATTGCAGCACGTAACAGCATCATGCTGATCTCCCACTACCTCCACCTTATGAAACACGAAGGCGAAGGCTTCACCCGAGAAATGATCGTACGCGGAACTCAAGAACGGCTCGTACCCGTTCTCATGACGGCACTGTCAGCCGGATTGGCTCTCATTCCTCTCGTGATTGCTGGTGACCAACCCGGCAAGGAAATCCTCCACCCTGTGGCCATCGTTATCACGGGTGGGCTTGTCTCTAGCACAATCCTAGGACTAGCAGTCACCCCTGCATTCTTCTACCTCTTCGGCAGAAAGGCGGCGGAACACTCAATTGCCAACGACGCTCCAGCAGCAGGCTAATAAGCTAACCAAAACAATAACAAACAAAGAAACTAACATCATGAAATACACCATAACAACACTAGCTGCAGTAAGCATCGCATTCCTCAGCTCATGCGGAGATAAACCTACAGAACATAGCGACAATGATGGGCACCAGCACGACTCACACACTAGTGACCATTCACGACATGATCATAGCTCCAAACAGGATAAAAAAGGTGAGCATGTAGGACATGGTCACGCCGACCATTCTGGCCACGACCACATCAAAGCTGGACCAAACAAAGGTCGCATGATCTCCGGTGTCACTCCACAGGCTGAGTTCTTTGTGATGAACGACGGCCGAGTAAAGATTAGCTTCTTCGACGCTGATATGAAAGCCGTGGCTCCAGCTGGTGAAACTGTCAGCGTCATAACTGGTGAGCGTATCAGCCCACTAGAACTGAGCTTCGAAGCTGAAGGTTATGCCTTGCTATCAAAAGAAGTCCTACCAAAGGGCAATTACTTCCCTACTGTGGTTGCCATCAAAACTGGAGCTGACTCCGAAGAAGTTGTCAGCAAGTTCACGCTTAACCTCAGTGACTGTTCTAGCTGTGATAACAAAGAGTACTCATGTGAGTGCCATCACTAATTGTTAGATTTGGCATAGTAATTGCTATAAAGAATCTGACATTCAGTCCTCGGTGGGTTGGGTGATTCCTTAGAAAGAATAAACCCGCCTGGTTTTCCTAGCGGGTTTATTCATTTTTAAGTAGTTACCTCAGCTAAAAAAACTAGAATTTCTGAGCATCTCGGCTCAATTTTAAGCACATATTCCTGGTAGCTTTAAGTGATCGGCTTTGACCTTTTTATTCAGAGAACGAAGCTCCAGCGCCCCCCCTTCACCAAAGTAATCGTCATTTCCGAAATAGAGCGAAGGCTCAGTTCCTTCAATATTAAGAACTGGCACCGCAGTAATTAAGCCTCGTAGTATCTGATGCAATCACCTTATCCATAGATGAAAATAGCGTGGATGGTTTACGGTCGACGCTCTCTTTTGTGATGTAAGAGCTGCTGACACTTGTGGGGTAATTTTTGCGTGGAAGCTCATATGTGACTGTTGGATTATTTTCAAAAATACGCCGTGCCTCGCAGTGAGTAGAGTCACTAAATCAAATGAGTATTACACTCATTCAGAAAAGTTCCATTTCTTATAGTAGCTAAAAATCAGTGCATGCTCGAAGATCACCTCTCTATATTACAGATTTACTTAGCCAATTCCCGAAACTGGACACTCATCGCAAAAAATACCCCCACTCTTGTATGAGTGAGGGTAGAAAATAATTAGTTCGCTTTCCGCAAAACGTCAGAACCTAGCCGCCAGTTTTAGGATTTTTCTTTTTAGGCTTCTTAGCCTGCTTCATTTCACCAGGGACAGGATTGAACGTTTGTGAGTTTCCACCGGTCTTTCTACCAGCTGCAATCTCCTGCTGGCGCTGTACCTCTTCCATGCGCTCGGCAAGCTTTTCAAACATCCCTTTCTTACGAGGTTTGCCATTACTATCTACAACAGGCTTACCAGACTTCTCATTGAGCTCTGGCTCGGGAAGCTTTTTCATAAGTAGAGTCTGAGCTATTGAGACAATGTTCTGAGTCGACCAATAGAGTGCTAGTGCTGCAGCATAATTGTAACAGAAGAAGAAGAACATTAGCGGCATCAGCATGAATATGCGACGCTGAAGCTTATCCCCAGACTGTGGAGTCAAACGCATCTGCAAGACCATCGTGATAGCCATAACAATAGGTAAGATATTAATCGGCACATCACCAAAGAACGGGATTGGAAGATCAGTGAGCGTGTCTGGACGGGAAAGATCCTCAACCCAGAGGAATCCTGAACCACGCATTTCAACAGCGGCACCAAGCATCTTAAATACACCGAAGAAGATTGGAATCTGCACAAGCATCGGGAGGCAGCCCCCCATTGGGTTCACCCCATAAGTCTTGTACAGTTTCATGGTCTCCTGATTGAGCTTCTGCGGGTTATCCGCATACTTCTCACGCATCTCCTTCATGATCGGCTGCAGCTTACCCATACGCTTCATGGTACGAGTCGACTTATTGTGCAGCGGCCATATGATGATACGAATGAAGAGAGTCAGCAAAACAACTGAGAGCCCCCATGCCCAAGACTTCCCGTCAAACCAGCTATGAATCTCGTTGAGCGCCCAACTCATCCCTGTCGCAAACCACGAGAACCAACCATAGTTCATGATTTCTTGAGTATTGGTACTGACAGCCGTGATGATCTCACGCTTCTTTGGCCCCATGTAAACATCTAGACTGTAAGTATGCTCACCACCCGCATTGAGCACCTGGTGAGGGAAATTCACACCCATTGTAAAGACCCAACGCTTGAGCATCTTTTTGTCCTCTTGGATATCACGCTCATCTCCGGTCGCCCAAACAGAATCAGCTTGGAAACCTTTGGGCATAAAGAAGGTCGTGAAGAACTGGTTATTCACACCAGCAAACTCTAGGGACGAAGGCTTAATCACCTCAACAGCTTTGGCATCACTAAACATGCCACCTTTGAATGGCTTATGCTGATTGAACTCAAACGATCCATCTTCGTAGTAGAACCATCCAGCCTTATCTTGCATCTCTTTGCCGTGCAAGGGAGCCGCTGTTCCAGTGTAAACTCCGTAGTCGGCAAGATTGATTGCTGCTGCAGAGACGTTCCTGAAATGCACATCAAGTGTGAGCTGGTACCCTTTAGCTTCCGCTTTTGGCTCCAAGGTCCACGTCTTGGTAATTTCTAGGCCTGTCGCGTGCTTACCTCTATAGCTTACTGAACTCTCACTTTTAGATACGAGTTCGTAGAACGATCCATCGATTTTTCGATAATCCACCGCGATCGCACCGACTGGGTAGCTAGAGAGCTTATTTAGCTCGATATGCCCTTCGCCGTAGACTGTCTTTTCCTGAGGAAACTCAGCAGTCTTCACGCCACCACCGAAACTAGTGAATGTGTAGATCACATCAACTAGATCCCCATCTTTACCAACGAGCGTGTGTGGCTGGTCATCTTTCAACTCCGGTAGCGTTGGTTCCTCAGTAACAAACTCCGTTACAGCTTCAGAGGCCTTCTCACTATCCACCTGTTCCTTCATTTGCTCCTGAGCCTCTTGCTCCTTGAGAGCCTCTTGAGAGCTTCTATTGAACATGCTATTAGCTACGAGGCCAATACCACAGAGAATGAGGATAATCCATGCTTTACGATCCATAATGATTACTATCTAAAATTCTATTGCTATGATGATTTTTTGGGAGGAACCGGGTCACACCCACAGCCACCCCAAGGGTGACAACGACAAAGGCGGTGAACACCAAGCCAACTGCCGTACAGTGCTCCATGGGTGTCTACCGCCTGATAAAAATAATGCGAGCAAGAAGGTGAAAACCGACAGCCCCCATAGGGACCACTCACCGCTCGCAACATGGGATTCAGAAATTTCTGATATCCACGAATCCCTAACTTAATGCATTTCACAGATATTCGCATCATGCTCCTTCGGGGGTTAGCACTCCTAGTTTGTGCGCTAATCTAAGCCATTCGCGTTCAAGTTCCTCATAGCTGGCCTCAGAAGCCCGCCAACGCGCAATTGTCACGATATAGTAATCCTCACAGATCTCCTCACCATGGTTTTGCATGATTGAACGAAAAACCCGCCGAAAGTAATTGCGCTGATGCGCTTTGCCCACTTTCTTTGTGGTTATGAGTCCGTACTTGAAATGCTCAAGCTCGTCCGAATGCAAGACGCTGACAACAAGATAGCGCCCCGGACGCGACTTACCAAGTTCTCTCACCCGAGCAAAATCTACTCGGTTACTGATTGAGAACTTTCTGGGAAGACGCATGGGGCGCTTCTCTCACCGTAGTGAATAGTGCGACTTAAGCTGAGCCTTGTTGGCCTTCGCTTAATTCACCCTAAAGCAATACTAGGTGTGTTGCTTAGTGTGACGCTTGAAGTGGATTTCCGCGCCTTTAGGGATGAGACGAGTGCGTCCCTTTTGACGGCGACGGCGAAGACAATCGCGGCCAGCTTTAGTAGCCATACGTGCACGGAAGCCGTGTTGACGCTTGCGAACACGCTTAGATGGTTGGTAAGTTCTTTTGCTCATGGTAATTTTCCAGTTGGAATATTAAAGATTTCTTATCCATCAACTCAGAGGCAGATGGATGGGCGGGCAACCTAATTATTTCGACAGCTTTGTCAACACGTCATTCTCATTGGTTGGTCTTTTTTTACGAAATTCGTGAGTTTTTCGTGACTGAAGCTAAAAATCACTGTTATGGTACCCCAGACATACATGAGTAAATCCACCACAGTCTCGCAACTTCTACAATCCCGCGACGCTCCGCGTGTCGAAACTGCAACCATCGAAGATCTAGATCAAGTGTCTGAACTCGTCATGGAACTGTTCGAACTACAAAACGATTTTAGTGCGGATAGAGAAGTACAGCGACGAGGGCTACGTTTGATTTTGGAGCAGCCAGCAAGAGGACGCATTTTCATCCTGCGCAACGACCACAGAATCCTAGGTATGGTCAACTTATTATTCACTATCTCGACAGCATGCGGCGGAATGGTTATTCTATTGGAAGACTTCATCATCCACCCCACTCACCGGGGCCATGGATATGGTTCATTCTTGATTGAACACGTCAAAAAATTTGCCGAGACTAAGGACTTTGCTCGCATCACATTACTGACAGATAAAATCAGTGCCGACTCTCAGAAATTCTTCCGAAAACTTGGGTTCAACTACTCCAGCATGATCCCCATGCGCCTCAATTTGGACTAAAGCGCTTTTGCTTTAGCGGCCCAGCATGGCGTTAGTATCACTAACACCAATACCATTCGCCTGGTCTAGAGTGTATACGGGCGGCGATGGATAGTTACTCTTTGAAGCTGACTTAGCGTCACTGGGCCGCGCCACAGCGTTACCACGATCGACCGCACCCGTGTCTCCCGCATATCCCGACTTCGTATAATTTTCACCAGCGGCAGTAGCATACTTCCCCTGAGCATTCGCTTGTTGCTGGACAAAATGCGGGGATTTCTGGAACTGACTACCATCTTTATTTCCAGAGTACCCCTTAGAGTTAAAACTCTTATCCCCACTCCAACGTTTAGAGCGATAGTCCTTCTTGCTATAAGTCCCTCCACTATAACCCTTGGCTCCAGCGTACGCACCTTTACTGTCGTACTGGCTGCGTTGTTCGCTATCAGGACGGACGTTACCTTGTTCGTCTGTGACATATTTTACATCACTCATATAGCGGTCACCAAATTGCTCTGGCCCACCTTTTTCATAGGTTATTTCACGCTCACTCGCACAGGAAACCATGAATAGAGGAATCATCAGGTAAGGAATTGAAGTGGACATTGCTAGTGATGTAACTGAAGCAAAATGCCATGGCAAGCACACAAAACAGTATTCACTCCCCCGATATGAATCAATAAATTAGGCGTCGGTAATGGTATCTATTCGCTTTGCCATTTCTATATCTGCCTCAGTCGCACCACCAATTTCATGTGTCGAAAGGAGTAATTTCACCTTAGTAAAGCGGATGTCTATATCTGGGTGGTGGCATGCAGATTCAGCAATATCGGCAACCACATTCACAAATTCCATAGCATCCTCAAAACTCTCAAATTCCCATAGCCTCGATATGCCATCGTTATCGACTTCCCATTCTGGGCAACGCTTCAACTCACTAAACAACTCAACAGGGGAAATAACTTCTTCAGACATAATAAAGGTAATAATTTACATTCTATAATGCTATGGTTCAAACACTTTTGACAAGTCAGATCGAACAAAACTCAATTTGCCATTTACCCTGTTACTCATATTGAAAATACCCAGCAAACTATTAAGCTATTCTCATCATCCACCGCACTTTCACAACGCCCTCATTCTAACAGGTATTTTCACTCTTAGCAACTGCGACACAAACTCATAGCTGAAACGTATTTCTTAAAACCCAGACATCTATAGCATCTATGCCAAGAACACCAAGTTTTAGTCCAGCAAGATCAAATCAAACAAGGCATGGATAAAAAAGCTGTTTACATTGCTTGGGGGAATCTGTCACGTAACTCAAAAGGAGCGGACAATGGGTCAAGTTAAAAAAAATGTACTAGTATTGTTACTCACTGGCTTACTCAGGAGGCCTCAATGGTGGCTCCGGCCGCAGAGGGCAGCATGGGACAGCCATCATGCGTACTAACGACTACAGTACCGATCTAGAAGCCTAGGTAGAATTCCGCAAAGGCCATATCTACAATTTGGGAAACGCACGCTAATATCTATCACGGCCACATTGATGTCACAACTTTTCTATTGCGTGTTTTGTGATACCAATCTCTAATACCATCTAAGATGAAAAAGCAAATACTTGCACTATTAGGTGTTGCCTGCGCAGCTCTGCTGAGTTCCTGTCAACAAACTTCCAGCCTCGGGGCATACGATGCCTACAACCGCCCTGCCACCAAACCCACGAACCCTAGCAACGTCAGAGTCAAGGTTTCGACCAACAACCAAATGGCCTACGTCATGGAGGGCAACAAAGCACTTCTCGTAATGCCTTTATCAGTAGGCACGGCTGCAACGCCCACGCCGAAGGGGAATTTTACCATCTACAGCAAACAAGAATATCGACGCGCTCAGACTCATGGCTACTTTGACCACGGAAAAGGTAGGTACACTGGCGGCTATCTCAGAAACAAGCCAGCTGGTACTAAATTCATCGGAACTCCGATGCCTTACTGGACTGAATTCAAATCTGGCTACGGTTTTCACACTGGCTGGATGAAGCCTCACCCATGCACGCACGGTTGTCTACGTATGCACCACAACGTGGCTCCTAAGTTCTTTGCTCTCGTCAAAGAAGGAACACCACTCAACATTTCTTCATCCCAGCCTGAAGACGCCACAATTGGCCGTAACATTCCTCGCCCTCCTGATGCTACGCCATTACCTAACTTCCCACATTCCTATTTGGTCACCGATAAAATCTATAAGCGCCATAAAGTACCTAAGTTCGTAGCAAAATAGATAACTACTCCCCATTTCAATAAGAAAGCCTGCGTCCCCTCGCAGGCTTTTTTTTGTGCCTTTTATAATCGAGGAATTCACTGCAAAAAAACAATTGCCAAGATAGGAATCAACATGCAACATGAAGATGTCGTTACGACACGAGAGTGAGATTTTGATCTCACTCGGGATTTCCAGCGCTAAACTCTCTTAGTTGCTCCGCATCGTCTCTATTCCCACTGATCCACTGCGTAAAAAAGATTTCCACAAACCTGTGCATCAGCACAATCCGTGACACACCAGCATCTATCAACAACGATATTTCTATGCCCGGCGCAGCACTATAGCGTCACCAACTCAATGAGCGGCATTGCCCACTCCTTCTCGTAATTTTTTACGGGAACTCTTTATCTACAATTATACTATGAGCGAAGAAGCTTCCAAGCCTGAGGACGAGACCAACGTCAAAACAGCCGTTGCCAAGAAGACTGTTAAAAAAGCAGCCAAGAAAGCGACGAAGAAAGTTACTGCCAAAAAAGCCTCTAAAAAGACGGCCAAAAAAGCTGCTAAAAAAACGACTGCTAAAAAGGCCACTAAGAAATCGGCGAAAAAAGCAGCCAAGAAAACAACTGCTAAAAAGGCTGCCCAGAAAACTGCAAGAGTTGCTCCCCCTGCTGCAGCACCAACTCCAACTCCTTTAACCACCGCTGCTCAACCTGTTGTAATTGAACAGCCTGCTCCTAGGCCTTCTCATTCCGACGAAGCTCCTCGGCAAAGCGCCCCTCCCTCAGAGTCTGACAACCAAACTCAGGACGACAACAGGCACAGACAGAACAACCGCAAAGCTCGTAACGGTAGAGTGGAAGGCGGAGGTCCAGTCCACCAAAATAATCGCAACACTAACAACGATCGAAATAACAATAACCGAAACCGAAACAATAGGAATAACCGCGACAACTCCAACGATCGCAATAGCAACCGAGGCAAAGGCAAAAACAACCGGCGCAACAATAACAACGTCCGCCGCGGTCCTAAAGAGCACCGAGAAACTAAGCCTGTTGTCTTGACTGGGCCACCTGTAGCGGTAAGCGGTATACTCGAGCTCAGCCCAAAAGGTTTTGGCTTTTTACGCGAACTTTCAGGCGATCTAGAGCAATCTAGCAACGACGTCTTCATCTCCCCTGACATTGTTCGAGTCAACGGACTACGTGTTGGAGTTTGGATTGATGGAATAGCGCAGCAAGGACCACGTGGACTTCAAGTCACTGAGCTAGAGAAAATCAACGGCATGCCGGCAGAAAAAGCGCGCAAGCTTCCACACTTTGACGAACTCAAAGCAGTCAACCCAAACAAGCGAATCCCATTTGAAACAACTGCTGAGCGATTCACCACCCGCGTACTCGACATCATGGCCCCAGTCGGCAGAGGCCAGCGCGGCCTCATCGTCTCTCCTCCACGCTCTGGTAAAACAACCATGATGATGCATATGGCTGAAGCCATCCAAGAAAAGTACAACGAGGAGATGCACCTCATGATCTTATTGGTTGATGAACGCCCTGAAGAAGTCACAGAATTTAAGATGAGTTTGCCTGGTGCAGAAATCTACGCCAGCTCTAACGACTCTGGAGCAAAGAACCATTGCCGCGTTGCTGAACTCTGTATCGAACGCGCTAAGCGTCTTGTCGAAGCAGGCGAACACGTCTTCCTCATGATGGATTCCATCACTCGACTCGCTCGCTCCTACAACACAGTGATGGGTGGCAGCAAAAAAGGTAAAGGCCGTGGTATCCAATCTGGCGGCATCGTCTCTGGAGCATTAGAAATGCCACGTAGACTCTTCGCTGCAGCTCGTAACACGCGCTCTGCAGGATCACTCACTATCGTTGCCACAGCTCTGGTCCACACCAACTCCCGAGCAGACGATGCCATCTTCCAAGAGTTTAAAGGAACTGGTAATATGGAACTAGTTCTCGATCGCCGTATCGCAGAACAGTACATCTACCCAGCAGTTGATATCTTTAAATCTGGTACGCGCCGAGAGGAACTACTTCTCCCCGAGCACATGCTTCATAAAATCCATCTCATCCGACGCGGACTCTCCGGGGCCCGTCCACATGAAGCGATGGAGCGACTGCTCTTCTTCCTCAAGCGATTCCACAACAACGCACAAATGTTGTTAGAGATCAAAGGATAAGTGCGCTTTCAGCACGTCATTTGTCACGAGTCACAGGTCATTAGTCCTACACGGTTAAACCTAGTCATGGCATAGCTCTTTAAGTATAAGTACTCACAGAACTATAGAATGATCACTCGATTTGCTCCCTCACCTACTGGTCAACTCCATCTCGGACATCTTTATGCCGCCCTGTTTGCTCGCGACCTTGCGGCCAAACATGGCGGTCGTTTTTTGCTCCGCTATGAAGACATAGATGCCACAAGGGTAAGAGACGCTTATTACACTCAGATAGAAGAGGACCTTCACTGGGCTGGAGTTAAGTGGCATGAGCCAGTAGTACGTCAGACTTCACGCTTGAGTTCCTATCAGGCCGCCATGGAGAAGCTCAAATCTCTAGGAGTCGTCTACCCATGCTTCTGCACACGTAAGGGCATCCAGCGCGAACTAGACAACCTAACACGCGCACCGCACGGACCAGACGGCCCACTCTACCCGGGCATCTGCAAACAGCTTACGCAGCATAAGATAGATACGAACATTTTAAATGGCTCCGAACCTTCTTGGCGGCTCGACTCAGAGAAAGCGCAAGAACTCACAGGCCCACTAAGTTTCTCCGACGGCAGACTCGGCAAGCAACAGGTAATTCATCACCTATTAGGTGATGTCGTATTATCAAGAAAAGACATCGGTACCTCTTACCACATAGCTGTGGTCGTGGACGACGCCTTTCAAAACGTCACCGATGTAACACGCGGAAAGGACCTCTTGGAGTCCACCCACATCCACAGAATACTGCAATCGCTACTCGATCTACCTGAGCCGCACTACTACCACCATGACCTAGTCTGTGACTCGCACGGCAAACGTCTCGCAAAGCGAGACAATGCGCTTGCTATCAAGCAACTCAGATCTGATGGCGAAACATTAGCCACGCTTCAGGCTTATATTGAAAAAAACTGCTGCTAGATTTGACCACTCTCGAAGCACTGATTCATGTCCATAGCCGGAGTATTCGCCCTGCCACGGATTTTGGCCGGCACTCCAGCCACCGTGACATGCTCAGGCACGTCAGCCAGAACCACACTACCCGCTCCAACCTTGGCACAACGTCCAATTTCGACACGGCCGAGAATTTTAGAGCCAGCACCGATAAGTACACCAGAGCGCACAACTGGATGGCGGTCACCCGTCGCCTTGCCCGTACCACCTAATGTGACTTCATGAAGAATAGAAACATTGTCTTCCACAATCGCAGTCTCACCAATAACAATACTAGTAGCGTGATCTAACAATAAACCACAACCAATACTTGCAGCAGGATGAATATCCACGCCAAAGATTTCACTGCAAATGCTCTGAATATACAAAGCCAAAGGCCTGCGACCACTATGCCATAGGTGGTGAGCCACCCGATAGGTAGAAATAGCCATGAAACCTTTAAAGAAAATCATAGGCTCTAATGGCGATTTACAGGCTGGGTCTCGTTCGAAAATGGCTATCATATCAGCTGCGGCACTTTGCGTCACGCGAGGTTGGTTCACGAAGATACCCACTAGTAGTGGAGTCAACTCATGACGGTTCATCTCTTCACGAGAGAGTTTCCTAGAAAGTCGAAACGCAAGAGCCTCACCTAAACAAGAACGGTTGAGCACCACATCGTACAACAATGCTCTGAGTTGAGGTTCACTTTCAGCGATTTCTTGCGCATGCTTTCGCACCTGCATCCAGACCTCACCTGTGGAAACATTAGTAATCTTACAGAGATTGTGAGGTTTAAGGCTCGATTTATTGGACATGATGTGGTGTGGATGTGTGCGTGAGAGTATCCCAGAAATTAGAATACGCGTGCCGGGCAATGGCGCAGCTAGCGAAGCAAGCCGATGGAAAGACCATTACACGACTTGATGAAATAGCACAACGCGAAGCTGTGTCTTCAAATTTTTTGGTACAAATTCTCAATGATTTAAGAAGGTCAGGCCTCGTGACGAGTAAACGAGGCAAATTTGGTGGCTATTTGCTTTCTGGCAAGCCCGGAGATATATCACTTTACGATATTGTGCAATCCGTGGAACCAACATTACTCGAAGACACAACCAATACGGAAGGAGCATCAGGCAACGCTGTCAACAAAGCCTGGAGTACTGCTAGCGCAAACTTCGCAGCAAGCCTCAAAACAATCAAGCTCGCCACACTGACAGAGACTGATTCTGGGCCGATGTTTTACATCTAGCAAACAATACCTATTCAATAGGCACACCATCGTATTCCACCAGCGTTTGGCGGAAAGTGAAGCTCTTTGATTTATTAGAGTTAGGCAAGAGAGCAAAATTCACCCACTCAGATTGTGATCCATTCGCAGTGGTGACCACTATTTTTGCCGCGACCACAACCTTCCCGTCAGCTTTTGGATAGAGATGGAGGCTATCAGGTATGGTGTAGCTTGCCATCCAGCGCGAATGCTTGGCTGAATGCGCGGCATCGGACCCAAGTTTAGCTTTTGCTTTTTTCTTTAGGCTACGTTTTGGCTTTGGTAACTGCTCAAGGACAAAGTGGTTCTCACCACCCAACATCGAACTCGGAATCTTCACAGAGCGCTTAGTCCTAGAGGTCGAGACCTGCACTCCTTCCACCCGCATAGTCAAGTGCTCACCTTGAGTTCCATCAGCCAGAATTTGCCAACGTAAAGGTCCATCAAAATTCTGTGTGGCTGCCATATAGATAAACTTATCCTTTTCGATCATACCCGCCCCATTCATTGCCTCCACATTACTGAAAACTTCAGCGCCATTGACCCAAACCCCTGGCGATTTCCGCCACAAGCCACTGGTGGCAGACTCATTCGATGAGCAACTCACAAACAAGACAGGTAAGCCGAATAAGATACATTTCATACGTGATTGAAGCTAACAAATGAATGCTGTCTGCCAACAACAGATTTCGGACTTGCATGCTTTGCCAGATACCCTCTACTCAGCGGCCATGAATAACACCTTGGGCATCATCATCGCCATTTCACTGTTTGCACTCTGGAATCTCGATCTTATATCCACCCTTCTCAACCTCAAAGCTCTCCAGCCTAAACTCCCCTCAGAGTTCAAAGGGATTTTCACCGAGGACAAGTATGTTGAGTCCCAGCACTACACCCGCGTCAACTCAAAGTTCGACGTCATTCAGTCGACATTCTCACTAGCTCTCACCCTCATGTTCTGGTTTGCCGGAGGGTTTGGATGCTTAGACGAATGGGCTCGCGGCCTTGGATATGGCGAAATCATCACAGGCCTCATCTTCATGGGCATCCTTTTTGTGGGACAAACCCTCATCGGTATCCCCTTCCAACTCTATTCCACCTTCGTCATCGAAGAGAAATTTGGATTTAACAAAACCACAGCAAAGACATTCATCATCGATCAGATCAAAGGACTCATCTTGATGGCTCTCATCGGGGCGCCAATCCTTTCTCTCATACTTTGGATTTTCAACTCAATTGAGCACGCTTGGCTTTGGGCATGGATTGCCTTCACCATCCTTCAACTTCTGCTCACCTATCTAGCTCCAACCTACATACTCCCCCTCTTCAATAAATTTGAACCGATGGCTGACGGTGAACTGAAATCAGCAATCAACGAGTTGGCCAAGAAGTGCGACTTCCCACTCACCGAGATCTACGTGATGGACGGCTCCAAGCGCTCGACAAAATCCAATGCCTTCTTCACTGGATTTGGTAAAAATAAGAAAATTGCCCTCTTCGACACATTGATCGAAAACCATAGCACCGAGGGACTAGTCGGGATTCTTGCCCACGAGATTGGCCACTTCAAATGCAAGCACATCATCCAGCGCATGGTTACTGGCATCATCCAGACAGCCGTGCTTTTCTTCCTAATCGGCATAGCCACCAACAAAGATGGAGCATTCTCCCGTCTTCTCTTTGACGCCTTCCGAGTAGAGCACATCTCAGTATATGCAGGCCTCATTTTCTTCTTCATGCTCTTCTCCCCTATCAATAAGATCCTCAGTATTTTCTCCAACATGAGCAGCCGCAAGCACGAGTTCGAAGCCGACGCCTATGCTGCCAACGCACAGGAAACTCCAGAGCATCTCATTGCTTCACTCAAACAACTCTCAGCAGACAACCTAGTCAACCTGACTCCGCATCCATTCCCCGTCTTCATGGAATATTCACACCCACCAATGTTGACAAGAATCGAGGCTCTCAGAAAAATCAAATTTGAGACTAAAGAGTAAGCTCCAAACATTTCAAACTAACAATGAACTCGTTCGTCAAATTCCTGCTCATCTCCATTGGCATTGTGACACTCTGTGTTGCTGGCTGCACGGCTCTTACTATCGGCGGGTGCGCAACGGCCATTGGTGTCGCAGCCTATCAGGCATCCAACCTTCCTGAGTATGCCAATGCCACAAATCTCTCCAACAACTACGAACCTGATTTTGACTCTATCACTCAGGCTCTTGAGAATGGTGTCTCATTGGAGCACTCAGATCAAAAAGTTCCTCTCAATGAAAACATCCTGGCTGTCATCACTGAAATCAACGGCAGGGACTTGGATATTTACAACAAGTATGACGGCCAGCTCAACGGCCACATTGTCTCTAACAGAGCTGGCACTGGCACATTGGTCATCAATGGGAAATCAACCGAATGCCTCATCTACGTTATTGAGCTAGATGAAGTCGACTACTTCGTCTGCATTAGAGACACCTTCAAAAAGCTCTCACAAGCTCCGAGCAACGGACTCAGTGATTAGCCCAAAGGCTGTTTCACCCCATCCTCACCCACATTGACATAGGTAATGTCGGTGGAAAAAATCGCCCCACGCTCAGGCTCCTTGCCAGAATAGATATCTATCCGGTAACTGGCCGACGTGCTTCCTTTTTTCTGAAGGCTTGCACAGATGCGAATAATCGCACCATTCTTCACTGACTGGAGGAACTCGACCTTTCCCATACCAATCGTCACAAATCGAGCTTCAGGAAAATCCTGGCTCGCAGCAATATAGCCAGCCTCGTCAGCCCAACTCAACAAACGGCCACCAAAAAGTAGCCCATATTGATTGAGATCTTCCGTCAGTACAAGTCGGTGTGTTTCCATAGCTCTATGCGTTTATTTATCCAGCTGGGGTGATTTCAATCCGCTTGTAGCGATCGTGTCCACTGGGTGAAGCTGTGTTGACTCCTTCCACACTAGCTAACGCGTTGTGCACAATTCTTCGGTAGTAAGCATTGAGTGGGCGGGTACGGGTGGATTTCCCACTCTCAACCACCTTAGCCGCAAGCTCACGTGACTTCTCGACTAACTTGCCTTCTTGCTCTTGGCGGTAGTTGTCACAGTCGACCTTGACCCTTGGAGCATCAGGAAA
The DNA here is from genome assembly GCF_039830215.1 of Rubritalea sp. Lineage (NCBI taxonomy): Bacteria > Pseudomonadati > Verrucomicrobiota > Verrucomicrobiia > Verrucomicrobiales > Rubritaleaceae > Rubritalea > Rubritalea sp. The sequence goes on from NZ_JBDOPO010000205.1 coordinate 20,619, forward strand.
ATGCTTATTTAGAATGCGATTCACCAAGTACTGCAAGTCCTCTAACCGGTCTCCATTGCGGCCAATCACCGCCTTCGTGTCTTGATGCACCACCTGAAGGCAAAGCCCATCATCAGTTGTTTGTCTCTCCACCTCAATGGCAAAGCCCAGATGACCAAGCATCGTCTTTAAAATTTTCTCAGAAGCATCATCCCATTTCATAGAGACAATCTAAAAACTAACAACACATCCGTCAAACTAGCATTCCAACTAATGTGGTAGTATTTCACTTCACACCCGCCACTTCCCACTCCACACTTTCCCTATGGCCACTATCGTCCTCGGCATCACAGGTTCCATCGCCGCATACAAAACAGCAGACATCGCTTCAGCCCTCGTCAAAGAAGGCCATGCAGTACACTGCGTCATGACTCAATCAGCCACCGAGTTTATCCCCCCATTCACCTTACAAATACTCTCGCGCAACCCAGTTCTAGTGAGCCTGCAAGATGAGAAGCAATCATGGAAGCCCGGTCATATCGACCTTGCCGATAGCGCCGACCTCATGGTCATCGTCCCTGCCACAGCTAACGCCATCGGCAACTTTGCCAACGGACTAGCACCTGACCCACTCTCTAGCATCTATCTCGCAACCAAGGCTAAGGTTCTCATCTGTCCAGCCATGAATGGTAAAATGTGGGACCACGTCGCCACCCAGCGCAATGTTGCGCAACTCAAAGCCGATGGCGTCAAGTTCTTCGGCCCCGATGAAAATGGCATGCTAGCCTGCGGCTACGAAGGCAAAGGCCGCCTGATGCCGGTCGACACGATCCTCGAAGAAATTCGCAGCCAACTTTCCTAAAAATTTCCCATCCCGTGAAAAAACATTTCCTCGTCACTGCTGGCCCGACTCACGAGCCGCTAGATCCCGTCCGCTACTTGACCAATCGTTCCTCTGGAAAAATGGGATACGCCCTTGCCGGTGCCGCGGCCCACGAAGGGCACCGAGTCACTCTCATATCAGGCCCGTGCAATCTCGATGTACCTGATGGGGTTGACTACCTGCCTGTGGAAACTGCCGCTGAGATGTACCACGCAGTCTCTCGCTACATAGGTAAAGCGCAGGTTGCTATCTTTGCAGCAGCAGTCGCCGACTACAGACCAGTCAATGTGCCTGAGCAAAAGATTAAGAAAACCGGTGACACTCTAACGCTCGAACTCGTCAAAAACCCTGACATCCTAGGTTCAGCTAGAGAAGTCTTCGGCTTCAAGGGCACACTAGTAGGCTTCGCCGCCGAGACTGAAAACGTCATCTCCAATGCACGCGGAAAACTCCAGCGCAAAGGTTGCGACTTCGTAGTTGCCAACGACGTTTCCCGCAAGGACATCGGCTTCGACTCCAGCGAGAATGAAGTCACCCTCGTCTACGCCGAGCACGAAGTCACCTTACCAAAAGAAGACAAGTACCAGCTCTCACTCGACATCATCGAGAAAGCTCTGGAGGTATAGTTTTTTTCTCTAAGCCAGCTCCCTTAGTTAGACTAACTCTTTGGCTTTGGCCCAGTCCTCGTCAGTCAGACTACATGGGTCGGCTGCGACCCAGTGGCCTGGTGCTATTTCTACGAGTTTCATATCCATGCCCACAGTTTCTTCGTAGCGTGGGTGGTTGATGCGGTGGCCGAAGGCTGATCCTTTGGGAGGATCAATCGGTGATGGCACATCGCCTTCGAGACGGATACGGTTCTTCTCGTAGGTCGGGTCGGCGTGTGGGATCGCGGAAAGCAATGCCTTGGTGTAGGCGTGACGTGGGCTGTGATAAATCACATCAGAGTCTGCTAATTCTACAATCTTTCCGAGGTACATCACAGCGACTCTATCAGAAATGTGCTTCACCACGGCGAGGTCGTGAGCGATGAAGATATACGCCATGTTAAGTTCCTTCTGGAGCTCAACCAAAAGGTTGAGCACCTGGGACTGCACTGACACGTCGAGCGCTGAAACTGGCTCATCTAACACAAGCATCTTTGGATTCAGAGCGATTGCTCTAGCAACTCCGATACGCTGGCGCTGACCGCCAGAGAATTCGAATGGAAATTTGTCAGCGGCTGTGCGCGGGAGTCCTACTTTTTCAAGTAAGTCTTCGACCATAACATCGCGTTCCTTGCGGCTGCCAACTTCTTGAATATTCAGAGGTTCACGCACAATCTGGCGGACTGAGAAACGTGAATTCAATGACTCAGCTGGGTCTTGGAACATCATCTGGATGTCCTTACGTAGCGGGCGCAACTGGGACTGAGACATGCGGGTGATGTCTCGGCCCTCAAGATCGATCTTACCGGCTGTTGGTTCGTATAAGCGAACTAAGCATTTACCTAGAGTGGATTTGCCACAACCAGATTCGCCAACCAGACCGAGGGTTTCTCCTGGCTGCACTGCGAATGATACACCATCGACAGCTTTGACGGAACCGACCTGTTTCATGGACACTCCGCCACGGACAGCGAAGTGCATTTTCAGGTCATTTATTTCAAGAAGAGCGGACATAAAAAATAATTAAGCCTTGGCTAGGCGTTGGGAGTTGCAGGTCGGGCAATCTTCAACCCAATGACCATTTTCAATTTCGATAAAATCTGGGCGGACGGTGAGTTGATCAACGGGAACTGACATGCGTTGGCAGAATCGGCATCCTTCGACAAAATCTGCGATACCTGCGACGGTACCAGGAATGGTGGATAGCTCAGATTTGCGCGGAGCGTCGAGCGAGGGGATGGATCTGAGCAATCCCTTGGTATAGGCGTGGATTGGATTTTTGAAAATCGTGTGTACATCGCCACGTTCAACCACGCGACCTGCATACATCACGACCACTTCATCGCAGGTCTCAGCGATAACTCCGAGGTCGTGGGTGA
>NZ_JBDOPO010000381.1:0-5323 GCF_039830215.1 Rubritalea sp.
CGCGACTTGACGTGTGCGGTCGGTGAGTTACCAAATGACTTCCTCATTTCCCAAAAATACCCCATAAAGATGAAGCTTAGTCCACTGCAGCTCCGCGCCGCATGTACCGAGCCTCAGCACTCAAGAACACACCCTTAAGTGAGCCACAAACCACCCGTCTCCCGCAATCTACGGATCGCCCAATGGGCCATACCTATACTGCTTCTCACTATCTTTGGAGCCATGTCCTATGGCTCCATCCAAAAACAAACCCACGCTGCCCAGCTCACCAATGACATTGGGCAGCACAAGCATGTCTACGTGGCCCTTTTCAGCTATGCCAAAGACCACGATGGTCTTTACCCAACTGACTCAGAAAGTGAATCGCCAACTGCGGTCGTCTGCTTTACCCAATTAATTCAAGCTGGTGTCATGGAGACCGAAGAGTGCTTCTGGAGTAAGGATAATGCCGAAGTGCTTGGCTCTGCGAACGTATTCCCACCTTATAATAATCGCTCACTCACAGAAAATGAAAACACAACAGGCTATGTGATGGGACTCACCACTCGTTCACGTACTAACCTCCCCATTCTCTTCGATAATTCAACAAAATCTGGAGTATTCAACACTGGCGTGTGGCAAGGAAGAGCTATCATCTCCAAACTCAATGGCTCCGTCGAATGTGTTGCAATCGACTACGGAGGAGGCCCACCACTCAACCAAGATGGTAGCGGAAAAACTGGTACTACAAGAGAAAGACGAGGAAACCAAGATGTCGACATCTTCACACACCTGCCAGATGGCACCACAGTCCTGCCTCCGCAGTTAGCCCGATGATCTGTCCATACGGTTCTCCGAAACCATCACTTTCTGCGCTACCATTTGAATATGCGCCCTAACCCATCACAACGCAGCTAGATTGCTTACGTGTTTTCAGCGAGTTTCGCGGTCCAACATCCCCCGCACCATTGGCCAAACTTGGCACTTGAAAAGTAGGTAAGGTAGCACAACACTGCGCGCATGAAATTCAGCGTTCTCTTACTAGCTTCTGCAGCGACTCTCACACTCAATTCCTGCAACACCTTTGTCGGTCTCGGACGCGATGTTAAAAGTCTTGGCACGGGAGTAGAAAACAAAGCCTATGGAAAAACTTGGAAGGGCGAGCCTCGCACTCAGAAATCCCAGCTACAGCAACAACCAGCTCAAATACCACAGACTACGATCACCCAGTAGTTAGTTTATTTCCCACATCCATACCATTTTCCCTACCATGAGAATTCTCACTGGACTTCAACCGAGCGGCAAACTCCACATCGGCAACTATTTCGGAGCGGTACAGCCAGCCGTTCAACTCCAGGACCAAGGCGACGCCTTCTACTTTCTAGCGGACTACCACGCGATGACATCGATGACCGATGCCGCTACTCTCCGTGCGAACGTGCAGGACCTTGCAATCGACTTCCTCGCTTGTGGGCTCGATCCTGAGAAGGCCACTATCTTCCGCCAGAGCGACATCCCAGAGGTCAATGAACTCGCTTGGATTCTCTCCACTGTTTGCCCGATGGGGCTGCTGGAGCGATGCACATCCTACAAAGACAAAGTGGCTAAAGGTATTTCAGCCAACCACGCTCTCTTCGCGTATCCAGCTTTGATGGCAGCCGACATTTTGCTCTACGATGCGAAGGTCGTGCCAGTAGGCAAGGACCAGAAGCAGCATGTGGAAGTCACCCGCGATCTAGCAAATAAGATCAACGACAAGTTTGGTGAAGGCACACTCGTGGTTCCTGAAGCCCAAATTAGGGAGAACACTGCCGTTGTCCCTGGTATCGATGGCCAGAAAATGAGCAAGAGCTACGGTAATACCATCCCACTCGCGGGCGGCAAAAAAGCGATCCGTAAGATCATCATGCGCATTCTAACCGACTCATCAGCAGTGGAAGACTCGAAGGCGACAGAAGGCTCTAACATCATTGCGCTCTACAAACTTTTTGCCGACGAGGCTGCCCTCAACCAGATGATTGCCGAGCACGAAGCTGGCGGGTTTGGCTACGGCCACTTCAAACAAACTCTCTTCGACGCCTACTGGGAGCACTTCACCACAGTCCGTGAGAAACGCGAGGAATTGGAGAACAACCTCGACTACGTCAACGGCGTGATCGCAAATGGAGCCGAACGTGCGCGCCTCGAATCCACCAAGGTTCTCGACCGCGTTCGCAAGGCAGTAGGCCTCCGCTAAACTCCACTCGATCAAGACAATGAGCACCATCAGATTCCGTAGCCACAATAAAGGGACTGGTGGTTCCAGCACTGGTGGGAAGTATTTCCTCATCATCTTCGGGCTTATCTGGACCGCTTTCAGCAGTCTGTTTGTCGTGCTGGGTGTCAAGTCCAGCCTCTCTGATGCTGAACGTTCTTCTTGGCCGACCACTCCCTGCGAGGTGGAGCACTTTAAGGTCAAATCCAAGCTCGGGCTAGACCCAGCCTTTCAGCCAGCCATCAATTACAGCTACAGCTGGAAAGACACCGAATACACTGGCACTAAAATCTGGCAGGATAAAGAAGGTGAGGACGACTACCACGACCTCGCAGAGCTGATAGACGTAGCACACGAGGGTAAAATCACCGAGTGCTACGTCAACCCACAAAGCCCCTCTGAGGCAGTCATCTACCCCACAGACGATTCCGACTGGGTTGGTCTTATATTTGCTATTTTTGGTGGTTGTTTTGTACTGCTAGGGCTTGGTCTTTTAACCATGGGGATCAAATCATTCGGCAAGAAGGACAAGGCGCTTTCCTCCAAGAAAAAGGAAGAAGCTGGCAAGTTTATACTCATCCCCTTCTTTGGGATTTTTGGTTTAGCCGGGTTTGCTGTATTGATCTTCTTTGTCCTACCGATGTGGCAAAAATACTTTGCTGCGCAGTCGTGGGAGACAACGACGGGCACAGTAGTATGGAGCCAAGTCCGCACCCACGATGGTGACGACGGTGACACCTACAGCGCCGATATTTTTTATAAATACAATCACGGCGGCCGCGTCTACAAATCCAACAGTGTTGGGCTCATGGGCGGTAGCTCCAGCGGTAGGAGTGGCAAACAAGACAAGGTAAACGACCATCCACGTGGCAAGCAGATCACCTGCTTCGTCAATCCTGAGAACCCGCACGATTCCTTACTAGAGCGGGAAATGGGCTGGTGGGCAGCCTTCACACTTTTCCCACTGCCCTTCATTGCTGTCGGAGTTGGTGGGCTCATCTTTGGCCTCAAAAAGCAGAAGAAAAAGAAAGCTCTCAGCGCTAGCGCAATACTCCGTGAAAAACCGAATAGCTCAGGGCAATCACCATTTCGCTCAAGCTTCCGCAAGGAATTTAGCCCACGCAAAAAGCGCATCGGCTGGATCTTTGGTGCACTTTTCATTGCTGCATTTTGGAATGGCATAGTCTCGGTATTCGTCTTTCAGGCAGTCGAAAGCTGGAAAAGAAATGACCCAGATTGGTTTCTCACCCTCTTCATGACGCCCTTCGTGCTGATTGGCTTAGCTCTGCTTTTGCACGTCTTTTATCGCATCCTCGCATGTTTCAATGCGGCCCCAATCCTCACCCTCGCTCCAGCAGAGATCACCCTGGGAGAAGCCACGCAGCTGGAATGGAAAACCCTCAGTGGTGAGCACAAAATCAGCCACTTTGCCATCTATCTCGTTAGCGAAGAAGAGGCCCACTACCGACGTGGCACCAACACTGTAACCGACACATCAGTCTTCTACGAGCAAGTATTACTCGACACCAAAGATCCACGCAAAGTGAGGCGTGGTGAGTCCGAGATTCTCTTAAGCTCTGACTTAATGCCGAGCTGGAAAAGCTCTAACAACGCGATCAAATGGTCGCTGCGCGTGCGCGGTGAAATCTCACTCTGGCCCGACATCAAGGACAACTACGAGGTGACCGTCCTTCCAGCCAACTCCCAACACTAAGCATATGACAGACTCCATCTCTATCCAGCTCGATCAAGAAAGCTCCGAGTTCCTACCCGGCGCCACTATTTCTGGCAAGGTCATCTGGACTGCTGCGGCTGCGACAAAGAAAGTTGAGCTACGGCTTTTCTGGTTCACCGAAGGCCGAGGCACCCAGGACATCGAGCTGGCAGAAGAACGTAGTTGGGATGCGCAAGGGCAAGCTGAGCAGGCTTTCGAGCTCACCCTACCGCTCGAACCCTATAGCTTTTCGGGCACACTAATCTCCCTCCAATGGGCGCTCGAGGCCGTGACTCTTCCCAAAGAAAACGCGACAGCAAAAGAAATCTTCACCCTCAGCCCCAACGGTAAAGAACTTATACTTAGTACCGTGGAAAATAGCCTGACTGCTAATAAGAAAACGTGGGGTAAGAAGCGCTGAAATTGCCACCTTTTCTAGCACTCTGGTAGCTGATGCTCTGACTGGAATTATAAGGTCTGCTTGTATTTGCGTGTTTGAAATACGCTTATCCATAGGCACTTTTTCTTTTCTCCAACCGTAGCGGTACAACGGATGAGTAAATCGCCCTAGCCACAGCGACCGTGGACGATTATCTCAAAGCTCGAGGAGCTAGCAACTACCTCAACTCCACCTTTTCCCTAACTAGCATAGGTGGCGTAAAAATAACCTGCGGCTCCGAGTTCCTAGCAGATCCTCTCATGTCCTGCAAATTCAAGACCGTTATCATTGCCGAGGGTCACCACTCGATAAGCCTTTCACTTCTTGATGATTGCCCAGGCTGCGGAGGCACTGGTCTCATTCTCTAGATTACTCAACCATCTCGTTCATAGTTATTTAGGATAAAACGATCCCCTTAGCTTACTGCAATCGCATGCTATTACCTGTCTCCACAACGAGGTCTAGCGTCAACGATTGCGGGGCGCTCGTTCAAACCTATTCTATATTTTGCTTCGCCTTGTGCCGAGTCTACATCGATAGCGGCTCTTTCCATTGATGCATAGCTCCTTACATAAGTTTACACCCGTTTTCAGGTACTCTGCTAAGTGGCGATAGATATTTTCATGGCTGACTTTTTGACCTACTCGTTTGAGTACTATACTGATCAGCTCATGACTGAGCTTGATGAAAATTCACCTTATTGACTGACCTTCATATCTTTACTGATTGTCACCTTGCTAACTCCTATGGCCATAGCTATTTTATTAATTAGGCGGAAAACCAGTTGGCATTATTTCTGCTGGATATAAGCTATGAAACTTCAAGACGCACGTACGCTCACACCTAGCCAACTCGAAAATAGACGCAAGCAATTCTAAAATTCCCCCTAATCTATAGGGGCTCACTTATGCTGAGATTGGCGTAATTGTAGATGTAG
>NZ_JBDOPO010000316.1:0-5321 GCF_039830215.1 Rubritalea sp.
GAGCAGGTTAAAACTCAAGTCAGGAGTTTGGCTAAGAGGCAGACGAGGATTCAGAAATACTTCAACTCATCAAAAATATCCTATGCTGCCTAATTTTCCGCCCCATTCATAATATAAACTGCAAATCACTGGCAACGTTTAGGCGTACACTTCACTGGTGTGAAAAAATTGTAAAACGATACTACTATAGATCGAGTTTTTAGAGCTCTAACAAACAGCGAGGAAATCCCTCGTTTCATCCCATTGAACTCAGTCAGTAGCACATGGCTAGCCGACTCAGATGAGCTCTATCACGGCGAAATAAATGGTGATAAATTTACCGACTTCGGAGTGACTGAGAAATTAGACTCACGCTATGTTTATCCCCACCGCTACAGCTAACGGGGTAATAACCATGGAGCTGAGCGTCTAGATGATAACCACAACACCATCACCTATTCTTTGCAGCACAGACTTGGTGTGAAGTTACTCAATGTGAACTAATCTAACATCAGTTCGCCAGAGATCAACCAGCTTATGGTTAATGAGTCTGGGACTACCTTCCCGCATCGCTGAAAACGTATGTCAAGTTATAGCTTATAGAGTTAATTTTGCTGTTTCGAATAATAAAAAACGCCTAGCAGAAATGATCTGCTAGGCGTTATAGATTTTTAGAAAATGGTTTTTATAACGAGTTATTTAGTCTCGAGAAGCTTTAGTGCTTCAGCCATTTGCTGTTCAATATTCTGAACATTACGCTCAGAGAGAAGGATACCTTCCGTGTCAGCGGAGATTACTTGCGCAGCTCCATTCTGGATCTTAGCGAGTTGCTCAAGGGCATTATCAATTTGTGCGTTTGCATCCTCGCCTGCATTTTCGAGCATTCCACCTTCCTTGAATGTTCCAATAGTTTGAGTGAGAAATGTAGCGAAATCCTTAGACATGTATGTCATGGATACACCTTCTTTCGGGAGCCCAGCCATAGTAGACTTAAATGCAGTAGTTTCTGCGAGAGTGTCTTTACCGTCACTGCTCTTTGTTAGAAACTCAGGCGAAGATGCAACCCAGATCTGATCTTTGTTTGAGTCCACTGAAATGACTGGGGAGTACCCCATGAAGTTCGCTGCCATTTCAGCAGGAAGACTATAGGTGGTTACTCCGTTCGCCTCCGCTTTATTGAATGGTAGACCAGTCAAACCGATGAGTTGTCCTCCAGCTTTCGCCCAAGCCCAAGCTGCACCGTCGATGCGCCCAACAACGTGGGGCTTATCATAAGCTCCAATAGGAGTTGGAATCTTCTCGTTAGAATCTAGATCGATCACCAGATTGAAGCGTAAGTCCAGCTTTTGCAGTAGCTCAGAATTGGTCATCTCCATCATTGGTACAGGCTTAGCCATCTCAGCTTTGAACTCTGCTATATCTTCATCTGAAGCTACTGTATTCATGATTTCAGCTATCAATGGCTCAATTCCTGAAAGGTTAAGACTTAACTGGAGTGCTAGATCTGTACCTGCTGGAGCCATTGTTGGAACTGAAAGACCTTTATGTTGTGTATCGAATAATAGCTTGAGAGCCCCTTCATTTTTTCCACCATTATTGAGGCGAATTTTATTAATCCACTCACTGCCATCTGGAGTTGATGATTGAGCATAACTTGCGATGTTCTCAAATCCTAGAACACTAAACAAATCACGGCTGGTGAATTTTTCAGGCAGGTCGTCTGCATTTGCCTCAATAGCGGTTTCAGCGATTTCGAGGTAGTCAGAAAACTTGCCTTCTTTGTAGTTTGATGCGGATGTATCAACGTCCGTGGACTGAGCCACTACAGGAGTCAGTGCGGCGAGAGTGAGTGCTGGTAATAATTGGGTGTATTTGGTTTTCATTAAGTAGATAAATAATATTGGGTCTTCTCATTGTTTGGAACGCGAATGATCTATGAGATGTAAAGATGAGTGCAGCTATAGTCCTAAGTACGAGGTTATCTCAAGTAGAAAAAAATGAACCACTCTGGTGAGATTGGTAATTCTGGCGAGTGTGATCTAGTAATGGCGCATGGCTATTCTAATATAGCTGCTATGGATCTGCTTGGAATGATAGAGTTTGGCATGGCCCTGCCCGAAGCGAAGGAAAAGACCTATTTTAGGACGGAGGCATTAGTGATACAAAGTGGTCGGTAAAATGTTTGAAGTTACTTACCCTTAGAGTATTTTTTTGATTTCACATTTTAAATGTGACCCAGATAGAGCGCTCGATCTGTCTGACCAATACAATGCTATTCAGCCAGGTAGGTATATGAAATTACGCCACTGGATAACCATAGAGATTATCGGTAAAGTCGCTGCAGAAGTGTTCCAGGACCTAGTTGAACATTCCTGTATATTAGTTCTTGCAAGCCTGTAGAAGAATGACTGAATCAGTATCCAAGAAACATTAGCGCCAAAATAATTCAGCGACTTGATGAACCAGCACCCTCAGTAACAGTAATTCTAAATTCTTAACAGGAGCGAAGCGCTCCAATATTCACATTCTTTATGCTTTCTCTTGCTTGAACTAAGACTCTGGAGACAATCGCCATAAGATTTTTTACCAATATGAGTAACTCCACATTTCCTGAAATTGCCCAAGCTCTACGCCAGCACAAGTCCTTCATCATCATGAGCCACGTGCGCCCAGATGGTGACGCCATCGGATCGCAGCTCGCCCTAGGACACGCGCTCGAGGAACTAGGCAAGACCGTCTACTACGTAAACGAAGACGGTCTGCCAGATAACCTCGCCTTCCTTCCGCACTCGGAAAAGCTCATTCAGCCTAAAGGTGAAGTCCTCGACGTAGAGGTCGCTATCGCAGTCGACTGTGCCACTAAACCACGTCTCGGCGACAACGCACTAATAGCCGCATCCAAAGCAAAACTCTGGATCAACATTGACCACCACATCTCTAACCCAGCCTATGGCGATCTCAACTACATCGATGGAGAATCACCTGCAGCCGGAAAAATCATCTATGACTTTATCAAGTCTGAGGACTTCCCACTCTCGGATGTCACTCGCGACGCCATCTACGTGGCAGTCTCCACCGACACCGGCTCATTCCAGTACGGTAGCACCACTGCCGAGACCTACGAAATGGCTGCAGACCTCATGCGCCGGGGCCTAAAAGTTGGCCAGATCAACTCTCAAACGTACGACAGCCACCCGTACCGTCGCGTCGAACTCACACGCCGCTTGCTTAATACTCTTCAGCTATCCGAAGACGGTCGCATGGCTGACTGGCAGCTCATTTACAGCACACAAATAACTCTGGGGCTCAAGCCAGAGGATAGCGAAGGACTCATCGACATGATTCGTGCCATCCAAGGCGTTGAAGTCGCTGTCTTCTACGAAGAACTACCAGACGGCATGATCCGTGTCAGCATGCGTTCTAAAAATAAGGCAATCAACGTCTGCGATGTGGCCAAGATATTCGGCGGCGGCGGCCACGCAATGGCTGCAGGTATCCGCACCGATGGCACTATCGAAAGTGTCCGCGATGCAGTCTCCGCAGAGCTCCGTAAACGCCTCGACGCTAACGCCAAATAATTAACAAATGTCCGATATTGAAGAAATTCCTAGTGGCGTTTTGGTGGTCGATAAGGACCCTAACATGACCTCACACGACTTGGTGGCCATCACCCGCCGCCAACTCAAATTTAAGAAAATTGGCCACTGTGGCACCCTCGACCCCATGGCCACTGGAGTCATGATGTTAGTCATCGGTAAGGCTACGAAGCTCCAGGATAAACTAATGTGCGAAGATAAAATCTACGATGGCTCACTCAAGCTAGGTATCACCACTGGCTCGCAAGATAAAGAAAGTGACATTGTCGAAGAAAAAGAAGTTCCAGAGTTTTCTGATGAAGTCATCGATGCAGCCTTCAAAAAATTCACAGGTGATTTCGAACAAATCCCACCCATGGTTTCAGCCATCAAGAAAAATGGCGTACCACTCTACAAACTTGCACGCAAAGGCATCAGTGTAGAGCGCAAGCCACGTGCAGTCACCGTCATGGACTACAAACTCCACCGCGTAGAACTCCCCGAACTCGACTTCACAGTCAACTGCAGCAAAGGTTTCTACGTCCGCACCTACGCTCATGACATCGGCCAAGACCTTGGCTGTGGCGCTCACCTCATTGCTCTTAGACGCACTCGCTCAGGTAAATTTGACCTCAGCCGAGCAATTAAAACTAAAGACCTTAAAGTCGCCACACGCGAGCAGATTATAGAAAAGATGATCAAGCTTGATGAAATCGCAGAAATGCTATCCGAATAATCGTATGCGGGTGTTCCATCATATCAGCGAACTTGGCCACTTAGGCAAGCCCGTGCACCTAGCACTAGGAGTCTTCGATGGTGTCCATGTGGGACACCAAGAAGTCATCCGCCATGCGGTCGAAGCTGCTAAGCACGAAGGCGGACTTGCCGGAGTCGTGACTTTCGAACCACATCCAATTAGGGTTCTAGCTCCTGAACGCGCACCTCGCCGCATTTTGGCCTCGATCAAGCACAAGGCAGACTTGTTAGCTGAGCTCGGAGTCGATTTCCTTTGTGTCCAGGAATTCACCCTCGATTTCTCAAGACAAGAGGCGAGGGATTTCATTGAAGATTTAGCTCAAAACTCAGGAAAACTTCGGCATATCGCTGTCGGTGAAGATTGGATTTTTGGTAAAGCACGTGGTGGCAATGTTCAGCGCCTGCGCGAGTGGGGGGAGGTGTTAGGATTTGTCGTAAAGGCAGCTCCACCAGTCATGGTACAAGGTGAGCGGGTGAGTAGTACACGCATTCGCCAAGCTATACGCGATGGTAACCTGCCCGCAGTCAAAGAAATGTTAGGGCGCGATTACACTGTGGTCGGAACAGTAGAAAAGGGTAAGCAACTAGCACGCCAACTAGGATTCCCAACCGCTAATGTTGTTGCCCATAACGAGCAACTTCCGCCGGATGGAGTCTGGCAGCTAGAAGCCGCCATTGATGGCGCACACTACCGCGCTATCGGTAACCTGGGCCGACGCCCCACTGTCGAGAATGAGAATGCTCGGCGGCTGTTAGAGGTTCATGTCTTCGACTTCAATGGCGATCTCTATGATAAAGTCATAGAGGCAAAATTCCTTAAATTCATCCGACCCGAGAAAAAGTTCGACTCCATCCAAGCCCTAAAAGCCCAGATCCAAGCCGACGCCGTCTCAGTCCAAGAATAGCTCATCCTAGTTAGAGGTCAGAGGTCAGAGGTCAGAGGTCAGAGGTCAGAGGTCAGAGGTCAGAGCAATGGAATTATTAATTATTCATTAGGGCTATGCGACTCCA
>NZ_JBDOPO010000026.1:0-5320 GCF_039830215.1 Rubritalea sp.
GAGGACGAGGAGCAATAAACACTTACCCGATTTAACACCTAACTAATCTTCCACGCATGAGCCGAAAAATCGAACTCACACGCATCCACGCAATCAACTGGTTTGGCTACCAAGATACCTTTGATATCCACGGCAACCTTCTCATCGCCGGAGTCACCGGCTCAGGAAAGTCTATCTTGATGGACCTGATACAGCTTGTCTTGATTGGTGATCAAAAGTCGAAGTATAACCAATCTGCGACTGGTAAAGCTTCTTCACGCACACTGAAATCCTATTGCCTAGGTGACACTAAGGATGAAATCGATGGCCTTCCCCAGTACATGCGTAATGACGGAGCGACCACCTATGTCGCTCTAGAATTCAGATGGCCTAACAGCCATAAGGTGGAAACATGGGGACTCCGTATCGAGTTCGACAGTGCAGCTCAGAACCAGGCCTCTCGCCGGCACGGCTTCATGATCCCACGTCGCTTGGACAAAGCCGACTGGATTGACCAATTTGATTTCCCGCTCGATTGGTCGAGCTTCCGCGACTATGTCGGCGAGTGCGAAGGCAAGGTCTTCGACACGATGGAGTCCTACCGCCGAGAAATGGCTCTCCCCAGCCACCTCAACTACGACCGACAAACGCTCGACTACTTGCTGCCAGCAGCGATGTCTTTTACCTTTCTCGACAACTTTAACAAATTCTGTCGCAACTACGTTCTTCCGCCTGATGAAGTTCGCATCCAAGAAGTGCGAGATTCCTACCACGCATTCCTCTCACTGCGCCGCGAACTCACAGCTCTGCGCCGTCAGTTAGATTTGCTAGAATCTATTGGTAAAGACTTTAAAACGAATAAGCAATCGATCATTGATAAAGATCTCTACGCGGATATTTCCCGTGACCTTCAATGCGAAGAATTGCGCGAAATGGTCGAGGAGTTAGAAGCAGAGATCAAGGAGCTTGAGAAACAAGCCAAGTCAGAGAATTCCCGTGAGACAGAACTTGAGTCACTTCTCAAGGGTGGCCGTGAGCGACGAGACATTCTGCGTGACGCCCTAAATGAGACCGAAGATGGTCGCTTGTACCTCCACATCCGTGAAGACAACCGCAGGCTCGTAGGCCAAATCAACCAGCTCAGAGAAGCCGGGAAAACGATCGGTGAAGCCCGAGTGCTGCGCTGCCGCATGATCCGCAACTGGTTAGAGGCACTTCAGAAAACTGGCATCAAGCTTCCGCACGGCATGGTGAAGTCTGTAGAGAAATCGCTCAAAGCCACTGAGGAATGTGAACTACACGAACTCACTGAGAACCTAGAAAAACTCGCCGACAATGTCCGCAACCTCCACTACGCTTCGAAAGATGCTGAGAAGCCATTGCGTGATGAAGTGGAGAAAAAGGTCAACAAACTGCGTGGCCTCTCCGCTCGGCTAGAAACTCTCGATCGTGGTAAAGTTAGCCAACGTTCCGTATTGTTAGACTCTATCAACTCAACCCTTCCTCGTAGAAGGAATGGTGACCCAGCAGCCTTCGCATTGCGTGAACTCTGTGAGGTAAAAGACGAACGTTGGCGACCAGCCATTGAGATCGCATTTAGCCGGAAATTCGCAGTGGTTGTTGAGCAAGAGAACTACAGGTTCGCAGAAACAATCTACCGCGAAATGAAAGGTGGCGCACCTGGTGAGTCATTGATCAACCCAGACCAAGCCCTCGACCTCAACTCTCGCTGTGAGCCTAACTGTTTAGCGGAACACCTAGAATGTCACGACCCTGTGGCTCAGTCGATCGTCGACCACCTCTTTGGCCGTTTGATTTGCGTGGAAGACGCTAAAGATCTCACCAATTTCAACTCATCCATTCTTCCTGACGGCTTCACCTACCGTAAGCCATTTGCGGAGCGCCGAGGACACTACGACAACATCCCCTACATTGGGAGCCGTGGTCTTGAGCAGCAAAAAGTGGCTCTTGAAAATGAACGTGAGCGCATTCGTAAAGAACTCGAACGCCTCCAGCCACTTGCTGAGTTGTTAGCTGAATGCGAAAACAACTACCGCAAGCAACGCCTCGACAGCCCAAGCCTTGGTGCTCAGCTAGCCGACCTTCAACAGCTCAAAAGTGCCGAAGACCGACTGCAAGACAACATCAACCGCCTAAAAACGATCGAAGATGGTGGCTTCGAAGAAAAAGAAGCAGAACTTGGAAACCTCGATTACACTCTCGGTGGCTACGAGCGCGAGCTCAAGAGCCTCAGAAAATCTGATCTCAAACTCGAACTAGGCCGCCGCCAAGGCAGCCTAGAAGATTACCAAGAACAACTCGACAAAGCCGATGCCGAACTCGCACTTTTCCGTGCAGAGTGCATTGGAATCGGTGAGCACGACGAACGCCGTGAGCTGCTCTATGAAAATCTGATCACAGAATTCCCAGCACTCGATCTCGCCGTTTCACAAGCATCCCGTCTCGAACGAGCCTGCATCGACCGCTCTCACCTATCCTGGGCATCCGTCCTAGAAACCCGCAAGGAGCTCGCTCGTCAGTTCCCTATCTACAACGAATTTTCTCCAGAAGATGAAGAGAATGGACCGTGGAATGAAAGACTCGAGCGCATTGCCCAAAGTGACATTCCAGCGTACGAAGGCAAAGCCGAACGCGAAGAACGCAACTGGCAGGAAATATTCCGCAAGCAAGTTCTCGTCAAGCTGCGCAGCGCATTGATGCGAGTCGACCTCACACTCAAGCTGCTCAACAAAGAACTCAACAAGCCGATCGGTGTCCACCTCTACCAGATTCGCAAGAAGCGCAATCCTGATTACGCCATCTATCAGAAACTCGTCGACAACAGCGCACTAGCTGATGAAGATTCCCTCTTCTTTGAATCCATCGATTCCGAGACTAAAGAAGAAGTTGAACGCATCTTCGACACCCTCGTTGAGGACCCTAACAATGCTGAGGCGCTCAATTTCCTCGACTACCGAAACTACTATGACTACGACATGTCAGTGCTGGACACCCGCGACCCAGATGGCCGTGAAACGTCGGTTGATAAACAGTCAGGTAAGTTCTCTGGTGGAGAAAACCAGTCGCCATACTTCATTGCTATCCTAGCCTGTTACCTCCGTGCTTACCATCGTTACGAGCGCCGTGGAAAAGAACCTAGCATTGGTCTAGTACCCATTGACGAAGCCTTCTCCAAGCTTTCAGGTGAACGTATCCGCGACTGTATAGACGCTCTTACCCAACTCGGACTTCAAGGAGCGTTCTCGATGTCATCCGGAAACATCCCATACGCGATTGACCTATGTGACCAGACCATGGTCGTTTCTAAAAAGGAAACAAAAGTCGGCCGCATCAACCACATCCGGAACATTGCTGTCTCGCTCACGCGTAAGGAAGCCACAGAGAAGCTAATGAAATAAGACACGAAACCCATTTCAGCCTCGATCAACGAAGCCTACTAAAAGTGAGGGCTTTTCATAGTACCCCTCACTTTTTTTATCCCCTATTGGTTCCATACTAACAAAGAACTTTTCATTGCTGTTAGAAATAGGTAAGGCTTAGAGACCTTACATCTATTGCATGAGAAAAGCTACATCCCCATCCCGCGTCCTTCTAGAAGCGCAAGAAGCCATTAAAACTCTACGCGAAGGTAGCTGGAAAGATCTGTTTGTAATCTATATCGCGTTTTCATTGGTCTCAGCAATGCTTTTGACGCCATTGGTTGGAATCACCATTCAGGTACTTGTGTCACTCTCGGGTCAGCCTGCTCTCAGCGACACTGAGATAGCTACCTTCCTTCTTAGCCCAGTCGGAGCCATCTCTGGAATCATTATCGCCACGCTCGTTCTAACTATCGCTTTTCTCACCTATGCAGCGCTGTTAGTTGGCAGCCATGCATACTACCACCATTCACACGCCCACCTTACTGGCATATTCAGGGCGATCACCCGCAGAGGCCCGCAGTTAGTCAAACTTTGCCTCCGCTTCACCTTTGCCATACTGCTTGTAGCGCTGCCGATTGTTGGATTAATCGCGGCCGACTACCTCTACTTCATCAGCGATAATGACATCAATTATTACCTGGCTGAGAAACCACCGGAGTTTATCAAAGCTGTGGTGATTGCCGCGCTACTATTGATCTCCATGGGCGTCCTTTTGATAAAAATGGCCATCAGCTGGTTTTACGCTCTCCCTCTCGTTCTGTTTGCTTCTATCAGTTCCAAATCCGCAAAAAAGCGCAGCACTGTGATCAGCAAAGGCCAAAAGAAACACATTGGACTGTGGCTAGCACTCTGGCTTTTCGGTACGCCAGTAGCCATCACACTTTTATGCTCCCCATTCAATCTTGTAGCTGAATGGCTCATTCCTCAGCTCGCTGACCGTCTACCACTGCTAGCCCTCACGCTCGGTGGCACTCTAGCCATCACTTCAGCGATCTCCTTCATCGTTGGCTTCATCACTATTTGTATGCTGGCCCACCAAAACCTCCAGATGTTTGAAAAGTGCGGTTTGGATACCACGGTTCCAGTTCATTTCGGCGCAGGCGAGAAATTCCATGTCCCACTCAAAGAAAAGTATGCTTTCTTTGCAACCCTCGCAGCACTAACCGTTTGCGGCATAGTTTGCTACCAGTGGATCAGCAACCATCATAAGGAAGACAAGGTGCTCATTATCGCCCACCGAGGTTCTTCAATGGATGCTCCAGAAAATACCCTCGCTGCGATTCAGATGGCTGTCGACGCCGGCGCAGACTTCATCGAGATAGATGTGCAAGAAACTGCCGACGGTGTGGTTGTCGTCTTCCACGATTCCGATTACAAACGTCTCGCTAATAAAAAACTCAACATCTGGGACGCTCAGTCAAGCGAACTGCCAAACATTGAAATCGGCTCATGGTTTGACCCTAAATTCTCAGACCAGACAACTCCAACATTGAAACAAGTCTTCGATATCTGCCGAGGAAAGTCGGGAGTATTGATCGAACTCAAGTACTACGGGCACGACGTAGCTCTCGAGCAAAAAGTCATCGACATCGTAGAAGCCGAGAAAATGACTGAGCAGATCATGATCATGTCACTCAACTACGAAGGCATGCAAAAAGTCCGCAAGCTCCGTCCAGACTGGAAGATCGGCCTTCTCTCGACTGTAGCTCTCGGTGACATCACAAAACTCGACGTCGACTTCCTAGGACTCAACAGCCGAGCTGCCACCCCGAAACTAGTCAAACGCGCCCACGCTAATAGCATCGAAATCTTTGTGTGGACCGTCAATACCAAGCTGGACATCTCAGCAATGACGAGCCGTGGTGTGGATGGTCTCATCACTGACACACCAACCACCG
>NZ_JBDOPO010000303.1:0-5259 GCF_039830215.1 Rubritalea sp.
AAGCGTTCTGTTAGAAAGACATCCACAAGAAAACAGCTATCTAAATAATAAAAGCCTGTAGATTTCTAATTTGATGTTAGAAACTTATAGGATCTAGAACAAACACCATGCAACCGAAGCAAATCAAAAACATTTTCTGGGACGTCGATGGCGTCCTCGCAGACCTCAACTACGCCTACTTTCAGTTCCTTACAAAGCACCCGAACTACCGCGACCGTTATGGTGATTTAAAGTGGGAACAACTTCCTGAGGTGCTGCCTATCATTCCTGAGTATGGAGCACTGGAGCTAAAAACACACCCAGAGCTCGGCACGCAGATGGATCAGGACTTTTGTGCCGACCAATCCTATTTCCGAAATCGTCCGCTCTACCCAGGGGTCATTGAAACGCTCAAGAAGCTCAACGACCTTGGCTATCGCCAGTTCACCATGTCGGCTACCTTCGATGTTGAGGCAAAAACTGCCTACCTCAACGACATCCTCGCCCCCGTAACTGACTTCCTCACCATCGAATGTGTCGAGCACGGTGCCTTCATGCACGACACAGCTAAGCAAGACAGCCTCAAAGCTGCCTATAAAAAATATGACCTCAACCCAGACGAGACAATCCTAGTCGATGATCGCATCTACAACCAATACGCCGCCATCGAATCCGGAGCCCACCCCGTCCGCCTCCGCTGCCCATTCACCTCAGACTCCCCCGAAGAACTCTCATGGATTCCAGAATTTAAGGACATCCAAGGTGTGGCCGATTGGCTGACGAAGAGATCGAGCTAAAGATTCATACGGCCAAGTATGAATGAGTCCAATAGCAGCGTAGAAATAGCCATTCCTCAATTTTTTGGGGGAGGCGGCTAAAGCACACTATCGAGTTTTTATTTTGAGTGATTTGCCCCCCTAATAATCAGAAGTGAGGCTCCTCTGCTAAAACCGGAGGCTTCGACTATGTGAACTGCTCAAAACGGTTATATTACTCTTCGGTCACACGGTTGATTGGCAGTTCTAACTGGTCTAGGCGATGACCTGGACTGGGTGTGGCTCGACACAGCTCTGCGGCTGGTGCGGCTTGACGCGCGTGGGAGGTCAGCCTCCTTAAGATGATAAGCCAATCAACCAAACCCGACCAGCCAGCAAATAACAACTGGCTGCCTCTCTCCTCTCAGATACTGAAAACTGCACACTTAAAATTTCCGCCCAGATGTATCGAGCCGCATCCATCCCCAAGAGCTGAGTCAAGCCTCAGCACTCCATGATTCCTTGCATTAATAACGAATCAGGGCTGCCAAGTAGACTCTTGAGTTGAGAGCCGCTCACACACCTTTTAAATCATGGAGGACTTCGGTATAAGTAAAACTCTTGGAGTCACCCCGGCAAAGCCGAGGGTTTTCCTACTGTGAAATAAATCCAAGCGCCTATGAAGACACTTGGCTTTCAGCAACCCACCATCCTAAGCGATTCGTGTGACCTAGCGCGAGGCACATTTGAGTCTTTTGGTCGGTATAGTTCATCAACTTCGCCAGCCGACTCGGAGAGTCAGCCCTGCCCATAAAAGAAAAAAAGCCGACCACGGCTTCCCGTGATCGGCTTTTAAATTTTGGAGCTTCTAAGTAAAAGGTTTCATCGTAATGGCAACTTCACACTGCCAACTGAAAACATGTCACTTAGGAGCCGAGCGACGACTACATCATGCCACCCATTCCGCCCATGCCGTGGTCGTGACCACCGCCAGCAGCTGCTGCTTCTGGCTCAGGGATGTCTGTGATGAGGGCTTCAGTCGTGAGAAGTAGACCTGAAATAGAACATGCGTGCTGGAGAGCTGAGCGTGTCACCTTAGTAGGATCAACCACACCAGCGTCGATAAGGTCAATGTACTCGTCAGTTGCCACGTTGTAACCAACGTTACCTTCTGCAGCCTTTACCTTGTCAACGATGAGCGCACCTTCGCGACCTGCGTTAGTTGCGAGCTGGCGAAGTGGAGCTTCGATAGCACGGCGAACGATCTCAGCACCAGTTGCTTCATCACCTGTAAGCGTGAGAGTCTCAAGAGCTACTTGAGCGCGGATGAGAGCTGCACCACCACCAGGGACGATACCTTCCTCAACAGCTGCGCGAGTGGCGTGAAGAGCATCGTCAACACGATCCTTCTTCTCTTTCATCTCAGTCTCAGTAGCAGCACCTACGCTGATTACTGCAACACCACCTGCGAGCTTAGCAAGACGCTCCTGGAGCTTCTCGCGGTCGTAGTCGGATGATGTGTCTTCGATCTGTTTGCGGATCTGGTTCACACGGCCAGTGATGTCGTCAGAGGAGCCTTCACCTTCGACGATAGTAGTGCTGTCCTTAGCTATAACAACACGCTTAGCAGAACCGAGGTCTTCGATTTCAACAGACTCGAGCTTGATGCCGAGCTCTTCAGTGATGACTTTACCACCAGTGAGGATAGCGATGTCTTCGAGCATTGCCTTACGACGGTCACCGAAACCAGGAGCTTTCACAGCAGCGATGTTGAGTGTACCGCGGAGCTTGTTCACTACGAGAGTAGCGAGTGCTTCACCTTCTACGTCTTCAGCGATAATGAGAAGTGGACGGCCAGTCTTGGCAGCCTTCTCGAGAAGTGGAAGCATGTCCTTAAGGTTAGAGATCTTCTTCTCGTGGATGAGAATAAGAGCGTTGTCGATAGAGCACTCCATGCTCTCAGGATTAGTCACGAAGTAAGGTGAGAGGTAACCCTTGTCGAACTGCATACCTTCAACAACGTCGAGAGTTGTTTCGATACCTTTTGCTTCTTCAACAGTGATTGTTCCGTCTTTACCTACTTTGTCCATTGCTTCAGCAATGATGTTACCGATCTCTGTGTCCCAGTTAGCGGAAACAGTAGCAACCTGAGCCACTTCCTTTGATTCGGATACTGGCTTGGAGATCTCAGCGAGCTTAGCCACGATGGACTCGGATGCCTTGAGGATTCCGCGCTGAAGGCTGATTGGGTTTGCTCCTGCTGTTACGTTACGGAGACCTTCTTTGTAGATTGCCTCTGCGAGTACTGTAGCAGTTGTTGTGCCGTCACCAGCTACGTCATTTGTCTTGGAAGAAACTTCCTTGATGAGCTGTGCGCCCATGTTCTCGTATGGGTCTTCGAGGTCGATTTCCTTAGCAACAGTCACACCGTCTTTGGTGATTGTTGGGGAGCCGAACTTCTTGTCGAGGATCACATTGCGACCCGCAGGTCCTAGAGTTGCTTTTACAGCACGAGCAAGCTTCTCAACTCCGCGGAGGAGTGATTGGCGTGCCTTTTCGTCAAATTCTAATTGCTTAGCCATGATGGTATTTAAGATTTATAATTTAAAATATAGGATTGGGAACTAGTTGATGATTCCGAGGATGTCGGACTCAGTCACGATGAGGTGGTCTTCTCCGTCAACTTTGACGTCAGTGCCGCCGTACTTAGAGATAAGTACTTTGTCGTTTACAGAAACGGAGAACTCAAATGATGAGCCGTCTTCGTTTTTGCCACCTGTACCGAGTGCGATAACAAGTGCTTCTTGTGGTTTTTCTTGAGCAGAATCTACGAGGACGATGCCGCCTGCGGATACTGTCTCAGCTTCTACGCGCTTAAGTAGCACGCGTTGTCCGATTGGTTGGATTGCCATAGTATTGTTGGTTTTGTTTTAGTTGTGTGATTTATTTTTAGGTCAAAGGACAGGGGTCAAGAGTCATGAGGTTCAGACTTTTGGCCGATAGAGCCTGTGTAAGAGTTTAGACGTCGCTTTCGCTGCTCGAGTTGAGCATATAATACTCGGCCTTTTTCTTTCTCTATCAGATTTCTGTGGACTGCTTTTTCTATCCAAGTCTGCGTCTCTAAAAGACTGCCTCGGGAGTAAAAACAGAACTTCTGATTCTCTTTGAAATGATACCTGCCGTAACCTTCTGAAATGTTTGCTGCAATTGAATCCGCACTGCGAATCAGTTGCTTACCAAGAGTGTCTTTAGCCAAATAACCCCAAGCTAAAACCAACGTCCAGACTTCTTCCCCAAGGCTCATCGCCTCACGGTAAATCTCTAAATCGTTGATTGATTGCATGGTCAAATAGCGAAGCAAAAGGCCACTAGCCGGAGCATCTTACGAGCCCCTTGACTAAGGACCTATGACTCTTGACGTCGAAGCCTAGTCTTCGACTACTTCCGCATCGACTACCTTGCCTTTGGCTGCTTTGGGCTCAGAGGACTCACCAGCTTCTGGAGCCGGAGCACCACCCATGTCTGGAGCGCCTTGTGCACCGCCAGCTGCTTGTGCTGCCTGAGCGAGCTGCTGCATTGTAGCTTCGAGAGCTTCTTTAGAGGACTTGATCTTATCGAGGTCGTCTTCTTTGAGTGCTTCTTTCACTGCATCAACCTTGCCTTGGATCTCAGTCTTGAGTTCCTCTGGAGCTTGGTCGCCCATTTCTTCGAGCTGTGTCTCCACTTGGTTGACCATGCTGTCAGCTTCGTTCTTGAGCTGCACTGCCTCAGCGCGCTTTGCATCTTCTTCAGCGTGCTCTTCAGCTTCGCGCTTTGCCTTTTCGATTTCATCGTCAGAAAGACCAGATGAACCTTCGATCGAGATCTTGTTCTCTTTGCCAGTCTTCTTGTCCTTCGCAGAAACATGGAGGATTCCGTTGGCATCAATGTCGAATGTTACTTCGATCTGAGGCTCGCCGCGGCGAGCTGGCTCGATGTCACCTAAGTGGAAGTTACCGAGAATCTTGTTGTCGATGAACATCTTGCGCTCACCTTGACAGATACGGATATCTACACCTGGCTGGTTGTCTGCTGCTGTGGAGAATGTCTGTGACTTCTTCGCTGGGATCGTCGTATTGCGCTCGATCATTGGAGTAGCGATCTGGCCCGCAGTCTCGATAGAGAGTGTGAGTGGTGCTACATCAAGAAGGAGAACGTCTTGCACGTCGCCTTGAAGAACACCGCCCTGGATACCAGCACCGATAGCAACAACCTCATCCGGGTTCACACCCTGGTTTGGTGTCTTACCTGCGAGTTCCTTAGCGGTTGTTACAACCTTAGGCATACGAGTCATACCACCAACGAGAACGAGCTCGTCGATCTCGGAAGCCGAAACACCAGCCTCCTTGAGACAGTCGATGACTGGCTTCTTAGTACGCTCGAAGAGTGCAGCTGTGAGTTGCTCAAGCTTTGCACGTGTGAGAGTCTTCTGAATGTGCTTAGGACCAGTTTCGTCCATGGTGATGAACGGAAGGTTGATGTCGTA
>NZ_JBDOPO010000341.1:0-5169 GCF_039830215.1 Rubritalea sp.
ACGGTAAGAATAATACTTAGATAGGTCCGAACTAGTACAAATGCCACTGTCATAATACTCCTTCACTCCCGCTACTTCTATAGTCTTCTTTATCTCTAGGGCAAAATCACACTCATAGGCTGGAGGTCGAATACAAGGAGCTAGCACGGCAACCACATCAGCTGGATTTGTACCATACTCCTCAGCCATTTTATCCAAGGCAACACGCACAATCTCAGCCTTGGTTCCTTTCTTACCTGAGTGCACTAGGCCAATAGCCTTGTTCTTTTCGTCTAATAAATAAACGGCCCCACAGTCCGCCACGTAAATAGCGAGTAACACACCTGGCACATTTGTGATCAAACCGTCAACGCTTTGAATTATGTCTCCAGCTAGCTCTCTCACCACAGCAACTTCACCACCGTGCACTTGCTCAGCTCTCCAAGTGTTTACCCAAGAGAAGCCAAGACTCTCGATCTCACTTTTATGGTAAGGCAATAAGCGGGCGACGGTGGCATCTCTGTCAGCCTCGACATCAACGCCAGCTACTCTTCCGATAAAGGATGATTTGAAACCTCCGCGTGCTATGGGTCCTAGAAAATTATCAGCCACGGCCTCAGACTAGCTAGACCAGCTTTAAAATCAAAAACATTCACAATATACCAGCTCAATAGGAGCAACTTTAACAGTTCTAAAGAATATTTCCTAACAGATTCAACAATCCCGCTAGACTCTGTCGTTCATAGAGACTTAGGATAAAAACATTCCCTGAGCTTGCTGCAATCAAATCCACATCCTAGTCTCCCAAACGAGCTCTATCGTCACCGATTGCGGCGCGTTCGTCCAAGCCCCTGTACTCAGAGACGACAAGCCCGCTAGGCGTGCCGTCAAGTGAAATAGATGACTCATGTTGGTCGCATCGCAGCAATCTGACCGATAACCAAGAAGTCAAACTCAGGGAGCTGATGGACACAAACGTATATCTATTCCAAGTTGATCTTCTAAAAGAACAGCCCAAGGAGCTTTAGAAATGCTTTAGCATTCAGCATGCTTATCAGGAGCGGGAGCAGTGGTGGAAGGCTTTTCACAAAATGCCATTGGGACCGCTTCATGACTTTGCATCCAGACTTAAACCTTAGCTAAAAGCAATCGTAGGCTCAGCAATATACCATCCCAACACTAGCGTCGTAGAAGGTATGCAGTACAAAGTCATCTTGAGAACCGCCCGCGGCTAACGAGATCACCATACTTGTCTTTCTGAAAAGTAAGCACAACATTCCCTCTCTTCGACGATGAATCTAATATTTTGTTGTAGTGTGATTTAAAACCATATGGGTGTGGGCGCCTATTTAGTTCTTCTCTGGAAGAATTCCCCGAGCGACTAGGTTGTTGATACGTCGTGCGACATTCTCTAGTCCATCGACCACAGCGTCAGTGTAGCTTCTGCCATCAAGAGTATTCGTGCCATGGCCAGCCACAGCGTCACGGAGACCAGCAAGGGCTTCGTCTTCGTGGTGGAAGAGTTCGACAATCACCTCGGTGAGTTTCCCTGTTTTAGCGCTCGCTGTGAGTAGTGATGCAATCCAACCATCGTCGGTGGACAGGCAGCCACGAGTTGTTAGCGCTGATGCGTGGAACATACCGAACTCTCCAGACTCAGCGATCTGCTCGATCAATGCTTCGTTTTCAGGAATGCTGAGAGATGAATCGCCGCAATGGGCTGCATCCACGAGTAATTTGAAAAACTTATTACCGAGAATATCATTCAGTCCTTTTGCCACTTTCCACACGCGACCTAGATCGGTGAATGTAGTGAACTCAACCCCGCGAAGAAACTCAAACTGCCAGACAACGAGGCCAGAATCCGCAATTCCAGCTTCATCGTATACACGTTTGTGCACCTTGATAATCTGCTCCACCGCAGCATCAAAATCAGCACCTTCTTTACGCTCTGCACCCGAAAGCCATTCTTCAAGAGAAGTTGACCCCACCTCGGTGACTCCAAATTTCTTAGCGGTGTTCACGCCTTCCACAAGTTGTGCAACCACTGCATCTTCATCTGCCGGATCCATCGGATTGGCTCCACCGACCATTAGAATGATTTTAACAATCAGCCCGAGTCCTTGAAGCCCCTTGTACATTTCCGCTAGGTCATCAGCGTCAGTTCCATTGAATTGGGAAATCTGCGCGGAATCGATTTTTACAGGTGAACGCTCAATCAATGTGCGCATCTCAGCCAATGCAAAGAGTTCGCCATTCTCATCACGAGGAAGCTTTCCGTCATCACCAGGAACCAGTCCTCCGACAAATTTCACATGTGTTGGACACACACCGATTTCAATATCCGCTCTCAGTTTGATTGTTTTATCCATAAATTTAATGCGAAATTGCCATTAGCTCTCAAAACCGTCAACTACTACCACGACACAAAATCAGCCAAAACAATTTTCATCCATAAAGGCTTCCCTCTGAAAGCTCCCTGCTCACTAGCATACAACACGATTTCAAGGTCGATCAACTCAAGGCCCTCTGCCGTATTTATGCAAAAATTTGCCCAATCTGTACCAACCCAGAATCTATAGGGAGTACGTTAAATGAAATAGCCTTCAATTAACATGCAACTTCATGAAAACAGGTAATCAATGAATCTTAACTATCAGCACTTTTATATTAAAAAAATTTAAAGGACTCCACTAACTTTTGTCGGTTAAAACAAGTTTTCATAAGCATTCCATAGCCACAACCGCTCTAATAAAATTTGGAATCTTTAACTATATAGGAGAGCTAATTCCAAAATAAAAAGACCGACAGAGCTTCGACTTATAAAACTATTTTTCCCCCTTCCCAGAGCAAAGGCCACTAATAGAGTTCTGGGCTGTGAGCCTGAGCCAACAAATATTTCGAGACACACCCAGCCGATTCTTCGCCGTACTAACATGGCGCTACGGTAGGCTCTACATTGATGCACTTGATAAGATCGAGAGCATTCAGCGCCACCGCCATGGAGTTGGGCTTACCCGCCCCGAGCTGATTCAGGTCTGCGAAGACATTATCTGTAACGGGATCGACGATATAGAACTGCCCGAAGAGCTAGACGAGGAGCAGAGCCGCATCACTGCTCCTGAAATGCTCCGTCAGATGCTTCAGTCCGAGTGGTTAGAAGAACCAAAGCGCTCGGACTACCAACGCGTTTACTACCTAGATAGCCGTGCTGAACTCCTGCTCGAGTGTCTACGCCGTATGGCTTACCCTGAGCAAGTCAACTTTACAGATAAGCTTCACCTTGTATGTTCACGCATCATGGACAAGGATGCTTTCGACAAGCACCCGCTTGCTGACCTAGAAGCCTGTACCGACAACCTGCGCTACGGATTGCAAGAACTGCGTTCTATGCAGCAAGGCATGGCCAGCCTCACCCAGCGACAACTTCGCTCGGACTCTATCAAAGAAAACCTCGCAGTTCTTTACGACGACTTCTCTGAAAATATTGGCCAACGTGCTTACAAATCACTGATTGCCCTCGACATTCCAGTGCGTATCCCCCTTGCCAGAGAACAGCTCAATCAAATCCATGGTAATCCGACTATCATTGCTAAAATGGAGTTGGAACTAAAGAAGCGCCATCCAGAGCTCACAGATAAAGAGGTCGCAACAAGAGTACAAACTGCATTATCGGACACCTCTAACATGCTCGATAGCGTGGAGCCTCAGGCCGAAGCTGTCGACCGTCGTGCTGCCGATTTTGCACGCCGTTCCTTTGCCCGCTTCCGCTACCTACAAGAAGTCTCTAGCGGTCGTCGCGCTGAGGTAAGAGAGCTTTTTGAAACGGTCAATGAGCGTTACATGGAATGTAAAATCAATGCACTGCCCGAAGATCTTGAGCTTCCTAGCCTTAAGATCCCTGCAGTAAGTCTGCTTGCTGGAATCGACTCCCTATTTAAACCTCGGACGATAAGAGCCAAGGGTGAGCCCGTGCCACTCGAGGACTTCTATGATGACGATGACTCTTTCTACGCACTCGAAGAAATGAGTAATAACATCAATTCCTCGCTCACCACTCTTCGCGCCAACCGTTTTTTCCAAGACCTCGATGTCGGGCCTGACGGACTAGAATCAAAAGACATTCCTACCGACCTCGACCAATGGATGCTCAACACTGTGGGGCTGCTACTCCATAGTGACACTCTAGAGAGCGAATACGAGGTCGACACACCGCGTGATGAAAGCACGCACGACATCCTTCCGGAGCCAGACCTTGTCGATGACATACTCCTCGACCAATTCACCATCCAACCAAAAGCACGATGAACCCAACAGCTATAGAAACTGATACAGATCAGTCATTGTTTAACAATAACCTGCGCGATCGAGATCGCCAGATGCTGCAAGATGTAGCACATCGTTTGCTAGCGCACGGCTCACTCCTCCGCGCTCGTGGGGCTGAGCGTCCACTCTACGATTGGTCGATCGAGCACCAGCCTTGGTTAGAAGAATGGGCCGCACTGTTAGGCCTTAAAATAATTATCCAACGAGATGAACGACTGCTCATGGCGATCCCTGAGGTCCCCTCTCTCACTCGAAAACTCAAACGGGACGAAACCCTCGTTGCTTTAGCCCTCTGGTATGACTTCGACGTCGAGGTACGTGAAAACGGAGCACACGATGTCTACTTTAACCTCCGTGAGTTTAACGAACAGTTTCAAAATAAATTCCCTAACATGCAGCAACTCTCGCAGTCGCGCATGAAGGAAATCCTCCGTCGATTCGTGCGTTTCAACCTTATCGAAATGGACTGGGAAGATGAATTCTCTGACTCGGTGATTCAGATTTTACCGACACTCCGATTCGCTATTCCATTCCCAGGAGTTGAACAATGGGTCAGAGCTGCCAGTTCTTTCAAAGCTGAGCCTGAAACCGACGATACGACCGCCGAAGAAGATGCCGAGGTCAACGATGACGACACTGAGTCAGACGAGACACCTATCACTACTGCCGAAGATGAAGCCACAGCAACGGGTTCAACTAAGAGTGAAAGCATCCTCGATTTCGATGAGGATGAGGACGAGGACGAGGAGCAATAAACACTTACCCGATTTAACACCTAACTAATCTTCCACGCATGAGCCGAAAAATCGAACTCACACGCATCCACGCAATCAACTGGTTTGGCTACCAAGATACCTTTGATAT
>NZ_JBDOPO010000017.1:0-5164 GCF_039830215.1 Rubritalea sp.
CAGAACACTGTCGCTGTGATATTCTGTTTCCATGGATAAGTTTGCTTCTTAAATGGATCTGTAGGTGCAGTTGGAGAAGTGAGTCGTTGGGCAGTTGCGGTACAGGTGAGTACGCAAAAGAATAAGATCACAATACTGGATATTCGGTGTTGCATAATAGCGTTGGAATGTACCTGTCGTAGGCGAGGATAGCTCAGACTATTCAGCCGCTTGACTGAGATCAATCTTCAAATTTGCTAACAACGAGCAGCAAAAAGTATAAGTTTTGATTCCTATTTTATAATACCTCTATCGCAAATTACTCTTATTGAGTTAGTGGAGTAGGTGCATGAGTTCATTCCCATCGCATCATACTTCGAGGTTAAACTGGCATTTTTTGGAAAGTCTCTCGGAGTATGAGTTTATCGAGCTAGTGAATGGTGAGTTTTCAGTACTCTGTTCATGGCCATGAGAAAAAGGTGTATGCTCACCTTTTTTTGCAATCCTTCAGGGCAAAGGTAAGGCACGGATTGCACTGGATTACTCGGGGCGGTAAGGTGCGCGGGAGCCATAGAAGTAACCATGAGTCTATTCGAAGCTAGGAATATTCACTGACTTATTGGTTAGGAGCTATTTGGGGTGAAATTCATTTTGACATCATATAAACAACAACGGAGTGATTTAGTACATCTTAAGCGATGTTTCATAAAAGAGGAGGTGAATCGCAGTGCTTACTATGCAATTCATACTTATTTCCGCAATTCTAGGATGAGCCAATCCTTTCTGCTGACATGACTTTCACTGGAGGCTCTGCTGGTATTACGAACACGCCGATTAGCCAAGCATGTGTAGCTAGGATAGCACAAACTAAGTCTGGCTGTATTGCCACAGAGGATGGAACGCTTATTGTGTCGGTTGTATGGGAGGATGGCAAATGGGCGAATACTGATTAGAACGTGCACGTATGGTCCTGAATCTAGCTTGCTGTAACTTAAAGTCACAGATGTGGGGCGCCAGAACCCCATCCAATTTGAGCTAAACTCCCAGAACTGGGCCATTTACATAGCGAGGTTTAACTTGAAATACCGTTAATGTATCTTCCTCTTAATAGTGATGTCTGAAGATACTCAGCTCTGGATATCTGATCATAGCCAGAAGTTTACCGCAGCCCATCTGTGAATCACATCTCTATGGGAGACGCGGACTCAAGCTGTTTGCTTGAAAATGTCAGGACTGGTGACGCCGGGAGCCTACACAATATTGCAATCGATAAGCTCAGGTTTTCTGAATAAATCGAGAAGAGGTTTAGAGATCACGCATTGATTTGTGTGTGGGGCACCACAAGTCTCTACTCAAAGTAAATGTTTGATTCAAACAACAAAAAACGCCCAGTCTGCAAGTTGCGGACTGGGCGGATTTTTTATTGCAGGTGACCTATGCTATACCGTCTTTTGCGGATGCTAATAGGTAGTCGCGGTTGAGTTTCGCGATGTTGTCTACGCTTATTTCCTTGGGGCAAACAGCTTCGCATTCGTATTGGTTGGTGCAGTTTCCGAACCCCTCGACATCCATCTGGCGAACCATAGCGAGTGTGCGCTTGGTCTTCTCTGGCTGTCCTTGTGGAAGCTTATTGAGGTGTGCAGCCTTCGCAGAAACGAAGAGCATTGCTGAAGCGTTCTTGCACGCTGCAACACATGCACCACAGCCGATGCAAGCTGCTGCGTCGAATGCCTCGTCAGCTAGAGCTTTGTCGATGGGCATGGAGTTCGCATCTGGTGCTGAGCCAGTACGTACATCGATGTAACCCCCTGCAGAAACGATGCGGTCAAAGGCTGCACGGTCAGTGATAAGGTCTTTGACTACTGGGAAGGCTCTTGCGCGGAATGGCTCAATCCAGATAGTCTCGCCGTCCTTGTATTTACGCATGTGAAGCTGACAGGTAGTAATACCAATTTCTTTTGAGTGCGGTACACCATTGATCGTGAGTGAGCACATACCACAAATACCTTCACGGCAATCATGGTCAAATACGATTGGTTCTCCACCGTCTGCGATTATGCGCTCGTTCACTATGTCGAGCATTTCGAGGAAGGATGCTTCCTGTGGAATATCTTTCGCTTCGTAAGTTTCGATATTACCGCGGTCGTTTGGGTTCTTTTGACGCCAGACTTTGAGTGTTAGATTGAGGTTGGCCATGACTGTGTGTGTTATTTGTGATTCTGGTGATTTTGGTGACTTTGAAAAGCCATAAAAGAGAGTATTTTAGCTATCTCATTCAGGCTAGTGATGAGAAGAACTAATATTTGCTCTACTTTGTGCTCTTCTTTGTACTCTTGATTTGGATCGGCTTGCGCTTAGGAAATTCGATTTTGACTGGCTTGCTACTCTTAACTGGCTTAAGAGCTACATCTTGGGATGTAATTACTTGGGCCATGTTTGCATTGGAGACCTGTGCTTGCTCAGGACCGTCAAGATCCTGTGGCATGCTCTGCAGGAGTTGCTCGAATTGGTCGAGGCTCGTAGTGGAGCGGAATAGATTGCTTAGGGCGTCACCTTTGATTGAGTCCATCAAGGTCTCAAACAATGCATATGCCTCGTTTTTATACTCAACAAGCGGGTCTTTCTGGCCTTGAGCGCGGAGATGCACACCTTCCCGCAGGGCATCCATGTTGTAGAGATGTTCCTGCCAAAGTCTGTCGATTGCTGTGAGGATTATTTGGCGCTCGAGGTGATCGAGGTATTCCGCTGGCTGGTCTGTTACTCTGAGCTCGTAGGCCTTCTTGATCTCATCGATCAGCCACGCGGCGTTGTCATCAGCTGAGCGGTCTTGAATACCACTTTCTTCCATGCTGAGAGCAAGGGGGAATGTCGTGTTGATCCACCCGAGGAGTTCAGCGTAATCCGGTGCGCCAGCATCGCGTTGGTCCATGTATTCGTGAACTGTAGCCGGAACCATGTCTTCGATCACTTCGTTGAGAAGCTCGCGCGGATCTTCTGAAGAGAGAACTTCGTTACGGTAACCGTATACCACTTCACGCTGCATGTTCATCACGTCGTCAAAGTCGAGAACGCGCTTACGCCACTGGTAGTCGCGTTGTTCAACACGCTTTTGCGCTGTTTCGATGGAGCGGTTGAGCCATTTGTGCTCCAGTGCTTCCCCTTCTTCCATACCAAAGCGTTCCATCATGGTAGTCATGCGGTCAGCTGCTGCAAAGTTACGCATTAGGTCGTCTTCGAATGAAATGTAGAATTGGCTGAGACCTGAGTCTCCCTGACGGGCACAGCGACCACGAAGCTGGCGATCAACTCGGCGTGATGGATAGCGCTCACAACCGATGACGAATAGGCCACCGAGTTCTTCCACGCCATCAGCAAGTTTTATGTCGGTACCACGTCCAGCCATATTAGTGGAGACTGTGACTGCGCCTTTTTGTCCAGCATTGGCAATGATGTCAGCTTCTTGTTCGTGGAACTTAGCGTTCAGAACTTTGTGCTGAATCTTCGCGCGCTGCAGTAGGCGGGAAAGTGTTTCAGAGGCATCGACTGATGCAGTACCAACGAGCACGGGCTGACCGCGCTCCTGTGCTTCAGCAATTCTTTTAACCACTGCATTGTATTTCTCACGGCGGGTCTTGAAGACCTGGTCGTTGTCGTCAATACGCGTGTTTGGACGGTTAGTCGGAATCGGAAGTACGTCGAGACGGTAGATGTCGTGGAATTCAGCAGCTTCTGTCTCAGCGGTTCCAGTCATTCCTGCGAGCTTCTCGTAGAGACGGAAGTAGTTCTGAATCGTGATAGTAGCATAGGTCTGAGTTTCGCGTTCAACGGTGACTCCCTCTTTCGCTTCGATCGCCTGGTGGAGACCATCTGACCAACGTCGTCCAGCCATCTTGCGGCCAGTCTGCTCGTCAACGATGCAGACCTTGTTCTCTTCGATCACGTACTCCACGTCTTTCTCGTAGATACAATACGCTTTAAGTAACTGTGAGATAGAGTGCATCTTCTGCCCTTGGCTGTCGAGGCGCGTCTGGAGAGCCTCTTTCTCTTCAGCTTTTTGCTCAACTGAGAGCTCAGAGTTCGCATCGATGTCAGCGTATGCCTCAGCGAGGTCCGGAAGGACAAATGAATCAGAGTCGTTAGGGTCGAGGAAGCTGCGCCCTTTGTCCATGAGGTCGGCGTCGTGGCCTTTCTCATCGATCGTGTAGTAAAGTTCTTCTTTGACTGCGTAGAGATCCTTTTTCTGCGCGTCTTGGTACATCGCCAGCTCAGTCTTCTCGATTAAGCGGCGAGCATCTGGGTCCTGCATGTAGCGAGCGAGTTGCTTGCTGCGTGGTTGACCAAGTTTGATTTTAAAAAGCGCGCGACCAGCTGCATCTTCGTCACCTTCAGCGAGTGCCTTTTTTACTTCCTCGGCGAGTTCGTTACAAAGCGCGTTTTGCTGCTTAACGAGTGACTGGATGTTACCTTTGTAGAGGCCGTATTGCTCAGTGTTGGAAACTGTAGATGGGCCGGAAATAATAAGTGGCGTACGCGCTTCATCGATCAAGATCGAGTCTACTTCGTCGATAATGGCGAAGTAGTGACCATTCTGTACCTGCTCTTCTTTGGAGGAAGACATGCCATTGTCTCGGAGGTAGTCGAAGCCGAACTCAGAGTTTGTTCCATAGGTTATGTCACACTGGTATTGTGCCGCGCGGAGTTGTGGTGGCTGCTGATTCTGAATACAACCGACGCTGAGACCGAGGTAGCTGTAGAGAGCTCCCATCCATTCGGAGTCTCGCTGAGCTAGGTAGTCGTTGACAGTCACGACGTGCACACCAAGACCGGTTAGGGCATTGAGGAAAACTGGAAGAGTGCCAACGAGTGTCTTACCTTCACCTGTTTGCATCTCGGCAATCATGCCGTTGTGGAGAGCAATACCACCGACTAGCTGGACGTCGAAGTGCACCATGTTCCACTTGATCTCACTACCCCCGAGTGGAATGCTGCGGCCACACATGCGTCGAGCTGCATTTTTTACAACAGCATACGCTTCAGGCAGGATCTGCTTCAGATAGAGATCGCGCTTGGATGGGAATTCGCCTTCGATTTCTTCAAAAGCCGCTTTAGCGGCGTCGATGGAAGCTGGTGATGCTACTACTTTCGGCAGTGATGGCTAGTCGCCACGACGCGGACCAAGGCGAGC
>NZ_JBDOPO010000101.1:0-5096 GCF_039830215.1 Rubritalea sp.
AGGAAGTCGACCGCTGTTTGGTTAAGTCGTTTGTAGATAGCGCCTCGGCAAAGTGATTTGAGATTCAAGAGCCTCATCTCGCCAGCTAACAGATTGAAGGAGGCATCACCTTTTTGCAGGCATTTGAATAAGGCTAAGATGATCGAAAGCGCCGAGAAACTTTGTGTTTTTCTTCGAATGAAAGATGAATGCTTGGCAATAGCATCAAGGTCTAATAAGTTGAGCGGCGAGTCGTTGGTGTGTAAGCGTTTAGACATGCCAAGCATGCCGACGCACTCACTATTTCAAGCTTTTTATTGATTTATTTTCAATTAGTTACGCACTAAGTGAACGCGTATGGGTCGCCGCCTTTACTGTGGTTTCGAAACTTCTGATTTGATTGTGCGTCGAGCCAATCGGTTGTGAAATGTTAGAACTTACACAACAGTTGGCTGAGGTAGCCATTCATTCAATAAATAGTTCATCCATGCTTCACACTGTGGGGGGAATACGATAGCTTGCGCTGCAGTAATGAGTGAACAAGAATCAGTTTGGTTTTATACCCAGCACGGGGAGCGCAAAGGTCCTGTAACTGTGGATGTGTTGCGTGGGGCAATTGAGCACATGAAGATCGACCGAGAGAAAGATCTCATATGGGGACCTGGCTTGAGTGATTGGGTGACGATGGATAATGTGCCCGAGTTACAGGGTATGGCAGCTGGTTCGCCACTCATTATAGCATCACCAGAGGCTATCCCTCCAGTCGCGGAGGCTTCGAAAACTCCTCCTGCTGCACCGGCTAATGGGATAGGGTCTACATCTAAACCTGTTAGCGTACCAGCACCGTCCAACCCTTATGAATCATCAGCTAGCATAGATGATGACAATGCCTTAGCGGATGCTATGGCAGCCAGACGTGAGAGTGTGGAATCTACAGGTATCGGTCGATTGGCCTACTTCTTGTGGAGCCTCATGTTTAATGTGGTAGGTATAGGTGTTATCTTCAATTTAGCGGGTAAATATAAGTCGCTTGTAGATGAAACAGGTGTGGCTGACAGTGGATTAGTTATTGGAGTTTTCGTTACCTTCTTAGTAATTGGAATTTTAAGTTTATTGGTGAGCCTTTCACGTCTTAAAAATTTATCGATGTCGCGATGGAACTTCCTTTGGAGTTTCGTGCCTTTTGCTAACATTTGGCTGGGTTTCAGGCTAATTGCATGTCCTCCAGGATACGCTCTGCACAAGAAGTTAGATACTCCAGGGAAGGTCATGCTAGCTTTATTTATAGCTTACATGGTTTTGTGTGCGGTTGTCCCATTTTTGTTCTCAGGTTACTACAAAGACGCTGAGGAGAAGGCTCAACAAGATGAGAAAATGTTCTCTGAAGAAGTTACATACTAATACCTATGAATATGAAGTTGCGCAATCAAGCAATGGCTTTGATTTTAGCCGAGATGTTCCTCATTATTACCTCGGCATTTTGGGAGAGAGAACTTGAAGGGGGCTATTGGCTCTCGTCCATTTACTTCGTTTTTTTCACACTTGGGGGCTATGCGCTAGCCCAGGATAGAGGCTGGCTCTATCGATATATAATTCTCTGCCTCATATCTCTTTCCTTGGGGGTGATGGGTAACGCTTACTGGAGCCAATTCTCAGCATGTGTTTGTTCCACACTCGCCTATTTGATGATTTTTAAGGTCTTGATTAAGCACAGTTTTTTTAGGAAGAAAGTGCCTAAATCAGACAGGGTTCTCTCGGGCATAGCTGGTTATATTTTATTAGGCTTGTTCTGGTCTGGTATTTTTATGTTTATCGGAAGGCAGCATCCTGGAGCCATTCTGAATCAAGTCTCAGGAGAGCCTACCTTAGCTTCAGAGAATCTCTATTATAGCTTCGTGACGATTACGTCGCTAGGTTACGGTGACATTGTTCCGGTGAATCCGTCTGCTAAAATTGTGGCAATATTTGCCGGGCTCAGCGGCGTACTTTTTACCGCAATTTTTATTGCTGCGCTAGTGGGGAGCGTCATGCTTCAGGATACGAAAGAATCTAGCCGATCGTAATTTCGGCTTGTCATATATCACTTGAGAGAATAACGTGTTCTAAAGAACAGTGTTCAGTTTATGGGTGAAGCGTTAACAAAGAGACAGCAAGAGGTATACGATTACCTTAAAGAAGATTATAGGGTGTATGGAGTTATCCCTTCCTCCAGAGATATTCAGCGTCGATTCGAATTTGCGAGTCAGACAGCAGCTATGAACCATCTGCGCTCACTGGAGAAAAAGGGCTTGATTCAAAGGAACGGACACAAGGTTGCTTTTACGGATGAGTTAGACCGCGAAGAGATCGTGGATGTCCCAGTTTATGGATCCATCGCAGCTGGGATGGGTGAAGATCAAGAACAGCAGCAAGATGGATGCTTATCTATTGATATACGAAGCCTTGGTATTCCGCGTAATGCTCGTACATTTGCTCTTAAAGTCCGTGGTGACTCTATGGTCGATGCCCATATTTGTGATGGAGATACTGTGATACTTGAATTTCGTGAGCCAAGGCGAGGTGATGTTGTCGCAGCTCTGATTGATGGAGAAACCACCCTCAAGCGCTACATAATGCAGGGGAGTAAACCGTATCTACAGGCTGAGAATGAAATGTTTCCAGATCTAATCCCAGCACGTGAGCTCATTATCCAAGGAGTAATGGTGGCATTACTTAGGAACGCTGCGTGAAGTGCTTCGCTCCACTGAAAAATCGAGACTTATGGTAAGTAGATTGCGCGAGATATGTCAGAGCCATGCGAGTTGTTATTGTCTAGGCTCATTGATGATAGCGCGGCTTCATGAATGAGGACTGTCGGGACTTCGCATTTTTTCGCGGAGGGAGTAGAACCACAGGTGCGGCCAGTGTGTACTCATTGGCATGAGTTGTTAAAACTTAGTTGGCGCAGGCACTTTGGCTGTGCTAGCTCTAGAGCGTGGAAAAACCATCAGCATTGACTCGCTACGCGCTGCAACGAAGACGTGTGCATGGAAGTTGGAGGACAACACTAATTTGTGGTGTTGTTGGAGGTTGTGTATTTCTCGCTGGCGGTTTGATGCCGGTAAGTGGAGTGTTTCTGGTTGTATTGCTTCTCGTTCTGGTACGACCAGCTATGGAGCTTTATTACTCGAGCCAATGTTTCTGCCCTCATTGTGAAGCGGATCTTTTTCTAGAGGTGTGTCAGGTAGAAAACGCTGGAGGGATTGAGCAAGGTCTCCCTTGTCCTCGATGCAATCGTGATGCTTCAAAGGTTGATTCGACCAACGGACCAGTGATTGATATTGGCTAATGTTGAGAGGCCTGTAATGCTTGGGCTATGAAGAAACGCTTGATATTGGCCTCTGGCTCACCTCGGAGAAAAGAATTACTCGCTGAGCTAGGCTTTGATTTCGACGTGATCATATCAGATGCTGAAGAAGAACACCGCTCAGATATACCGCTCACTGAACTCTGTGAGCGGAATGCGGTTCTAAAAACTGAGGCCGTAGCTTCTCAGTATCCTGATGCTGTTGTATTAGGTGGAGACACTCTTGTGTACCTTGATGAGGAGCCGCTGGGTAAACCAAAGACCCAATGTGAGGCTGAAGTAATGCTAAAGCGATTGTCTGGACGCTCACACCAGGTGTGCTCGGGTATGTGCCTGATAGAAGGTGATCGGGTGCAGTCTTTTCACGCAGTGACGGATGTCGTGTTTAAGGAAATCAACGAGGAGGCGATTCGATCTTACATGGAAAGAGTTAATGTGATGGATAAGGCAGGCAGTTACGCTGTGCAGGAATGCGGTGAGATGATTATTGAGAGTGTTAGTGGTGACTTCTCCAATGTGGTAGGCCTCCCGCAGACTTTAGTTTTGGAACAATTGCGATCTTTCGGGTTGCGGCCAGAATTAAATCCACCATCATAAGCAGATGTCGGCAGCTCAGTCTCGTTACCCATTGCTTTATAATCCCAATGCACGCAGCCAGAAAGGCAAGCGGGCATTACAGTTTTTGATGGCGAATGCTCAAGACTTTATCCTCTATGCCACGCGTGATATCGATGATGCTAGAGATTTAGCAGCTGATTTCGCCGCAAAAGGTGAGCCAGTTGTCTTAGCTGCTGGTGGTGATGGGACACTGAATGCTGTGATTCAAGGCTTGGCTGGAACTGAAACAGCTCTGGGAGTGCTGCCAGCTGGAACAATGAATGTCTTTGCCCGGGAAATGGGAATACCAGTTCCTAATTTGCAGAGTTCAAAGCTCTCTCTGGCATTGGAGATCATCGATGCGGGATTTGTTAGAGAAGTGGACCTTTTTGTTGCCAATGGTCAACCATTCGTTCAGATGGCAGGTATTGGTTTTGATGCGCAGGTGATAGAGGACACAACTGTAGAGTCGAAAAACCTTCTGGGGCCACTAGCTTTCTTAATGTCCGCCGTGAAAGTACTTGGTGAAAAGCCTCCGAAGATGCGTGTAGTTTGCAAGGATGGAAGAGAATTTGAGGGCGTCGCTGTGTTAGTGGGGAATGGTGAGCTGTATGGTGGGCAAGTGAAGTTGTTCTCAAAAGCTTGCAATGAAGATGATGTGTTAGATATTTTGATTTTTAAAGAATCTGGCTACAAGTTTGTGTTAGATTCGCTCAAAGGGATAGCAGGTGTGATTGATTTAGTGAGTTCCTCTGTCGAATATGTTCAAGCTGACGAATTCACCGTAATATCTGATCGAGACGTTCCAATCGAAGTAGATGGTGAATACGTTGGGCGATTTGAGGAAGTGGAGTTCAAGCCGGCAGAACGTAAGCTTCGTGTGCTTGCGCCTGAGCATATTGAGGGTGGATTTGCGCACCTTTGGAAAAATTGGCAGAAGTTGCCGCGCAGAATAGCTGGAGATGGAAAAAGCTCAGAAGTCACAGAGGGATCTAAGTAAGCTAGTATGTTGGCTTCGCAGGTGTTTTTTCTATTTCAATTGTGATAGGTTTCAGCTTGCTATGTCAGTCGTATCACCAAGACTGTGGTAGACGGTTGATTTATGAGGACGTTAGTTTGTTTACTGGTGGTCGAGATGGAGTGTTTGGTTTTAATCCGAAGCTAGCGGGCCGAC
>NZ_JBDOPO010000370.1:0-5083 GCF_039830215.1 Rubritalea sp.
CTCGCTTCGTATAAGATTACTGTGAGCTCAGTCCAAAAGATGGAGCTCTAACGAGACTCTACAGCTGAACTAATCAATCAAACTCCATAGCTCAGTGCCAACCTGGGACTATGGAGTTTTTCTTGTTTACAGTAGAGATAGCAGTTGCCAGTGCGAGCAATTGCTGCGTAGTTTTCTGATGAAGAGCTGTTGAAGCTCATAATCCCCCCACTTTTAGGTATATATGAAATTTTCAGATCTAGCACTTTCCGAACCCATTCTTAAGGCAATCGCCGCAAAAGGGTACGACGAACCATCTCCAATCCAAGCCCAAGCAATTCCAGCGGTGCTTGAAGGTAAAGATGTGATGGCTGCTGCTCAAACAGGTACTGGCAAAACTGCCGGCTTCACACTCCCAATCTTGGAGGTCCTTTCTAAAGGTGCCCCAGCTAAACCGAATCAAGTGCGCGCACTGGTGTTGACGCCAACTCGCGAGCTTGCTGCTCAGGTAGTCGAAAGTGTTCAGACATACGGCAAGAACTTGCCGGTGAAGTCCTTGGTGGTTTTTGGTGGGGTAAAAATTAACCCACAGATGGCTAAAATGCGCCGCGGCGCAGACATCTTGGTTGCCACACCTGGGCGATTGCTCGACTTAGTAAACCAAAACTCAGTACGCCTTCAGAATCTTGAAGTCCTCGTATTGGATGAAGCGGATCGCATGTTGGACATGGGGTTCATTCACGACATTAAGAAGCTCTTGGCTAAGATGCCGCGGAAGCGTCAAAACCTTCTTTTCTCAGCTACTTTCTCGGATGATATTCGCAAGCTTGCAAAAGGCTTGGTTAACAACCCGGTCGAAATCTCAGTGACTCCGCGCAATGCGACTGCTGCAACTGTTGAGCAGTGGCTTTGTCCAGTGGACAAAGAGAAGAAGCAGGCAGTGCTCACGCATCTGATTAAGGACAGAGCTTGGGAGCAGGTACTTATCTTTAGCCGTACAAAGCACGGTGCTGACCGTATTTCTCGTCAGCTCGAGAGTAAAGGCATCAAATCTGCAGCCATCCACGGCAACAAGAGCCAAGGGGCCCGCACAAGAGCTCTAGCTGGTTTCAAAGATGGCTCTATCCGTGCGCTTGTCGCAACTGACATCGCCGCACGTGGAATCGACATCAATCAGCTTCCGCAGGTTGTGAACTTTGATCTTCCAGATGTCCCTGAAGATTATGTCCATCGTATTGGCCGTACTGGTCGTGCTGGATCAGATGGTCAGGCTATTTCTCTGGTCTGTGCAGAGCAATTCCCTCAGCTGGTGGATATTCAAAATCTCACAAAGAAGTTGATACCAGTCGTGGAGCTCGATGGCTTTACCGTGACTCAGCCATTGCCAGAGTCCCGTGTCGGGCAACGACCAATCAAGCGCCCTAAGAAGGAGCAGCAAAACCGTGGCGGTGGTCGTCGTGGTGGCGGTGGAAATTCAAGAGGTGGTGCTCCAGGGGGTAAAAAACCTGGAGGCAGCGAAAAAAGATTTGGGAGTTCCCGCAATGGTGGTGGCCCTAGTTCTGGTGGGGCTGGTAGGACACGTGGTCGCGGTGGGATGGCTAGTCAAAAGCGCTCAAGTCACAATAGATAGACTTTCAATAGATTACACTAATTCTAGTGCTCTACTTTGCCCGTTCTGGCGAGGTGGAGCTTTTTTGTGCCTCTAAAAAAAGGGGTTGTTGTCCTTTTCTAAGCCCACTGTAGTGAGTGGACCGTGCCCAGGGCAGAGGATCGTTTCATTAGGAAGTTTCAATACATGGTCACGAATGTTAGCGAGTGCTGTCGAGTAGCTTTCAGTGCTCATGCACTTACCTATCGAACCCGCAAAGATCGAATCACCAACAATACAAATAGGTCGCTCAAGCCCTTGGATAAAAAAGGCGCGTGCAGGATTGTAGTGGCCGGTGACGTCCAGTATTTTTATATAGAGCTTGCCGAACTGCATATTGTCTCCGTGGCTTAGTTCCTCGGGAAAACTTTTTTGACAATGCGCGAATTCAATGACTCCAGCCGTATGGTCAGGGTGGTTATGAGTGATAAATAAGTGGGCTGGGCTAGGGGCTAGAACATGCAGTTTGCTCGAGTCCGTTCCTGTATCAAAAATCAATGCGCCTTTGCTGGAGTGCACGATGTACGCATTGACGCCGAGGTGACCAAAAGGGCTAGTGACTTGGGTGAGACCTGGAATACGGTGTGTTTGCGGATCATACTCTTTGAGCTGGAGTAGATTGTCTGCGTTGAGTTGTAAGTGGGGGGCCAGCATGTGGATTACTGCGGCGTCCTCTTGGCCATTGATGCATGCAGTTATACGGCCTTCATTGATCCCTGCCAGCAAGGCTAGCTGAGCAATCGTGCAGCCGTGACCGCGGATGGCTTTGCTTAGGCAATCGTTGAAGTCGTCTTCTAACATTTAGTGCATTGGCGTTTGTTGATTGAGCCAATCAGAAAGAATCTCAACTGCAGCAGCCTGATCAATGAGGCCTTTTTGTTTTCGTGCGTTTTTGCCTGCGGCATGGAGTTTTTGCGCAGCCGACACAGTTGTAAGTCGCTCGTCGATGAAAGTAATAGGCAGTGGGCTAACAAGGGATTTTTCTAATTCCTCAGCAAAGTCTCTTATTTTTGCAGCAGCAGTTCCTTCTGAACCATCCATCCGATAGGGTAGCCCAATAATGATTTGTTTTACCAGCCTTTGAGAAATGAGAGTGTTGATTCTCTCTAGTGGGGGCGTTTGTTGGACGTGAATTGTCTCTAACGGGTGGGCTAAAATTCCTATAGGGTCAGTGATGGCGAGTCCTATGCGAGCATCACCGTGATCAATTCCTAAGGCTGGGTGTTGGTCTTCCATTGTTAAATATTCAGGGGCGTCAGTGCTGTGTCATTCTTAACAAATTTTGACAGAATTGACAGTGAGGAATGAGTGCGCATATTTTTTGTGGTTCCGAACTTCACTTTAGAAGGATTTCACCCTAAAAAGGATAGTATGAAAAACATAGTTGTCTGTATCGATTTCTCGCACGGAACTGAACGTATACTGAAAGCTGCTAGTCAGTTTGCGAAAGCTCTCCAGGAGCATGTTTACCTAGTGCATGTGATTGATGATACCCCATTGTTCACCATGTACGGGATGTACCCCGAAGAGGTGCCGGCTATCGCTGAGTACCGTGAGTTAGCCAGTGCCAGAGCTGAGGCCAAGATGGAGGAGGCTAAAGCGAATCTCGCAAGCATGGGATTGGCTGTTATTACCGAAATTCTCGATGGACAACCACAAACAGCAATAATGGACTTTGCTGCAAAAGTTGCCACAGATATGGTGATTGTAGGGACCCACGGGCATTCAGCTATTGGGAGTGTGCTCATGGGAAGTGTTGCTAGTGGATTAGTGCGCCAGGCTAAGATGCCTGTGTTAGTTGTGCCGTGTGGCGAGTGAATTCTTATAAATTCTGATCTGCTGACAAGCGACTCCTTGACATGGCGCGCTAGCTATCGAAAAATCACCGCGTGAAGAAAACCCGTACTAAACAGCTCATCCTAGCGGGCATGGGAGCCATGCTAACCTACGGTGCTATAAATCTTGTGAATGCAGCAAATGTAGAAACTCCAGCAGATGTGGCAGCAGCCCCAGTTGGAGCAGAAAAGACGGCTTCGGGCTTAGCCTCGAAGGTATTAAAAAAGGGAACAGGTACAGAAAAACCAGGTGCGCGTGACGAGGTCACAGTGCACTACAGTGGTTGGACTCTTGATGGAAAGCTCTTTGATAGCTCGGTCCAACGTGGACAGACGACATCTTTCCCCTTGAATCAAGTAATCAAAGGCTGGACCGAAGGTCTTCAGCTTATGGTTGTTGGTGAGAAACGCCGATTCTGGATTCCCGCGGAACTAGCATATGGCGAAAATCCAGGTGGCGGTCGTCCAGGTGGAATGCTTTGTTTTGATGTCGAGCTCTTCGATATCAAAAAAGCGCCAGAAGCTCCAAAGCCTCCTAAAAATGTAGCCGCTGCTCCAGCAGACGCACAAAAGACTCCTTCAGGTGTGCCAACTCAAATTGTCACAAAAGGCGAAGGCTCAAAAACTGCGGAAGAGAACGATCAGGTTACTATGCACTACTCAGTATGGTTAGCTGATGGTGATTTGCTAGAAAGCTCAAAAATGAAGGGTGATCCTATCGTCGTAGCTCCGAATAAACTGCCTATTCCAGCTTGGAGTGAGGCTGTCCAACTTATGACAAAAGGTGAGACTCGTCTCATCTGGCTCAGTTCTGAGCAAGCGTTTGGTGAGAATCCCCCTCCAGGTGCACCTAAAGGAGCTGTTTGCTTTGAGATCGATCTTGTTGATATGAAGAGCATGCCAGCGCCTCCAGCCACACCTAAAGATGTGGCTGCGGCACCTGCTGATGCAGAAAAAACAGCTTCAGGCCTGCTCTCAAAAGTACTCACTAAAGGCACAGGTGCTGAAAAGCCTAAGGCGACTTCTACTGTTGAAGTGCATTATAGTGGCTGGACATTGGACGGTAAGATGTTCGATAGCTCAGTAACTCGTGGTCAGACCACATCTTTTGGTCTTAATCAGGTGATCCCAGGTTGGACAGAAGGCCTTCAGCTCATGGTTGAAGGAGAGAAGCGTCGTTTCTGGATCCCTGCAGATCTTGCATACGGTGAAAATCCAGGTGGGGGCCGCCCAGGCGGCATGCTCTGTTTCGACGTAGAGTTAGTTAAAATCAAATAACTAGACCTAAATACACAGGTTTTCTAAGCCCGACTGGTTTCAGTCGGGCTTTTTTGTGCCGATTGATCACTGTCTGACTAGAATTTACAAAGAATTCTAAATCTTTATAGATGTTGTTAACTCCTTGGAAGGTGCTGTTGTTGAGCGCTTAGCGGACTACTTATA
Organism: Rubritalea sp.; assembly: GCF_039830215.1. Classification (NCBI taxonomy): domain Bacteria; kingdom Pseudomonadati; phylum Verrucomicrobiota; class Verrucomicrobiia; order Verrucomicrobiales; family Rubritaleaceae; genus Rubritalea; species Rubritalea sp. The sequence continues at coordinate 4,906 of NZ_JBDOPO010000370.1, forward strand.
AAAGGTGGTTCTAAAAAAATCAAAAAAAGATGTCGAAAGAGCTTGCGTAGGGTCTGGGAATATGTAGATTGCGCCCCGCCTCACCTGTCACAGGGAGCGCGAGTGAAACTAACTTCAGCTCTTCGAGACTCGGTCTCATAGCTGCATTTAACTTTCCTCGAACGAGATCTTTTACACA
>NZ_JBDOPO010000044.1:0-5038 GCF_039830215.1 Rubritalea sp.
TTTTGACTGGTGAATGAGGTGTGATGTGAAGTTCTTCTTGGCACTCTCTAACAATAGCTTGAATAGCGTTTTCACCTGGATCAATCTTCCCTCCAGGCCCATTTATCTTCCCCTGGCCTATCCCTGTCAGCTTCTCAATCAGCAGAACCCTTTCATTCTGAACAACGAACATCAATGTCGCAGGAATCTCTGCATTCCAATTTTTCCATTCAATAGTACTTTTAATCACTGGGGTTGTGCTCATCTCGACCACTCTAGAATGCAATTCCGACAATCGCAAGCATCACCTCAAATCACACAAAGTAACAAATGCAACTTTGTCGCACTATGATCTTGCTATTTAAGAAAATTGCCTTATTAATCATCCTCAACATGAAATTACTGATCTCGCTTATAGCCTTAATTACAACGCTACACTGCAGCGCTCAAACTAAAGTAACCACGTTGAGTCCGCTACTTGCAGATCTAGCAAAACAAATAGGCGGAGATAAAGTCACGATAGTAGACCTCATGGGCCCGAACGGAGATCCTCATACCTTCCAACCAGCCCCTAGCAAATTAGCAAAGGCTCAAGGTTCTGCACTTTATTTAGCTTCAGGAAAAAAGCTCGAACCTTTTCTACCAAAATTAAAGTCCATAGTCGGAAATAAGGGGCTAGTGCTTGAAGTCGGTTTAAGACTTCCATCTTTGAAGATTTCCGGAGATTCATCCGTTTATGCTTGCTGCCCGCGACATTCCCATGGAGCACTCGACCCCCATTGGTGGCATTCTATTGAAAATTGGAGGCGCGCTTCGACTATTGTTGAAAAGGCCTTAATACAAATAGATCCGTCCAGCACCTCATATTATAAATCGAGAACCAAAGCATACCGTAAGCAGCTTGCAGAGCTTAAATCTTGGGCTAAAAAAGAAATTGCTACCATTCCTCGCTCTCAAAGAAATCTTGCAACAGGTCATGCCGCATTTGGATATTTCTGTAAAGAATTCGGCTTTAAATCAATTCCAGTTCAAGGTCTCAATAAAGAACAATCAGCCACACCACAGTACATTGCTGAGGCCATTGCAACCGTTAAAAAGAATAAGGTAAAAGCTATTTTCCCTGAAAAGGGGGCCAACTCCAAAAGCTTGCAAACAATCGCCAAATCCACTGGGGCTAAGATAGCTCCGCCTCTTTATGCTGATCATGCTCAGTCAATCCAAGGTATGTTTCAGCACAATATCAACACCATAACCAACGCACTCAAATAATGCACTATATCACGCCAATTATAGCTGTGACAATGAGTCCTCTCATTGCCGCGGACTTCCAACTCGATTACAATGCTCATCTTAACATGGCCTTTGGCCACGCCTCTATCGAGGAAGCGACTCTTTCTACACATGCTCACGACCCTAACGACGAATTCACAGTACAAGGCTTAGAACTGAATCTTTCTGCACGCTATGGTGACCATGTTGCTGGCTTTGTAAGCTATAATACATTTTTAGATGATAGTGATAAAATTGATGGTGAGCTAGAAGAAGCATTCCTTAAGCTCATCGAACTTCCAGCAGGTTTCGAACTACGTGCGGGTCAATTGCTCAACCGAGCCACATCCCAGAATAGTCAACACCTTCACAGCTGGAACTTTGTGGATGCAAACTTGATCACAACGCGCTTCTTGGGGGAAGAGGGGCTTATTAGTAACAGTGCTGAGATCTCTTATAAACTGCCCATAGAGCATAACGCGTTACTCTCCTTAGCTTTTGGTGACGCTTTAGAACATGATGGTCACCATCATGGTCCTGAGGAGGGCCACGATGATCATAGCGAAGAAGAAGAAGAAGAAGCTCATGACGAACATTTAGAAGGTGAAGGAGCATTACTCACAGATAATATATTCTCGGCTCGCCTAAAAGGCCTCTACAACCACACGGACTTCCACCAATATATCTATGGTGTAAGCTACTTGCAGGGTGACAATGCTTATAAGCAAACCGGCCGAATTTTCGGAGTCGACGCAACATACTTGTGGAGAGAAAATGGACTAGAAGCTGGAGGCAAGCACTTCCGTGCCACCTTAGAGCCAGTCTACCGCGACTTTGATTACGTTAATGAAGATGGCGATCTCTCTGGATCAGCTGACGAATGGGGCATTCATTCTAGCGTTGGCTGGGGGTTCAGAGAAAACTGGGAACTTGGCCTTAGATTTGATTACCTAGAAGGAGTGGATGAACCTATCGAGGAACTAGAATCTCGCCATAGGTCCACAGCCGCACTTACTCGCCGACTTAGCTACAACGACTACCTAGCTGGCCACGTGCGCCTGCAATACAACCACGATTGGCGTGATGGCTTCGGTCACGAAGATGCAATTTGGTTACAATTCCAGATTGACTTTGGAACTGGTGGCGAAATCCGCTAGTTCGCCTCTCTCATATGACCTCGAGCAATTACGTTTTAACTCCTTGCTCGAGGTCAATCGCGAGCATGCACACATCATCACCAAAGCTCTGAGTTCCCGCGTGCTGCTCCGCAGCCTCTAATAGTTGATCAAGTGCCACCGAGCCTGATTTTTGGGTTTTGGAAGAAAGAACTTTCAGCATTCTCTCCACGCCAAATTCTTTACCATCGGCATTTTCGATCTCGTAAATGCCATCAGTGAATAGAACTATTAGCTCGATTGATGACAACTGAACTTTATCGGCGCCGTAGGGAGCTTCGGGGACCAAACCTAAAGCTGGACCTCTCACTATTTTTTCCGAATTAAGCTTCGAGGCCACTCCGTCTTTGACTATGATAGGCATGGGGTGCCCAGCTGTGGCAAACTCTAGGGTGCCCTCCTCTACATCTATAATAAGATAGAGAGCGGTCGCGAACATTTGAATGCCCGCGTGACTGAATATATTCACTAAGCTATCATTAAGACCATAGAGAAACCACTCGGGACTGGTGGCCGAGTCACTCTCCTTCTCTATTAACCCGCGTAACATAGCGACCACGAGAGCAGCCCGAACTCCATGGCCCATCACATCACAGATCAGTACACCTGCCTTGGTGTCGCTGATCGGAAATACTTCATAAAAATCTCCAGCCATTTCACTATCAGGTTTATAAAAAGCGCTAAACCTAGCTATTATATCGGCTTTAGCATTCTCCCGGGGAAATGACTTTGGGGTCAGGTCCATTACTGATTGCTGAACTTTACGAGCCAGTTCTAATTCTTCTTGGTAATCTTTATTTCGATCCTTCAGCTCAGCAGCTGCATTAGACAAACGAATCTGCACATTGACCATGTCGGAAACATCGCTCGTCACTCCAAAAATTCCGAGAACCGCGCCCTTATTATCAAGCCAAGGTATCTTAGTCGTCACTACCCAAGTGTCTTCCTCCCCTTCACCCTCCCAGGTCTCACGCTCTAAAGACTCCTCCTGACGCTCTAGAGTCTCCATAATCTGCATCTCATCGAATTTTGATTTATCAGCGTGCACAGCATCAAAAAAGTCATGATCAGATTTGCCTAATAATTCGGATGGGCTATTGAGTCCCATTTTTTTAGCGGTGGCCCTATTAGCCATAACAAACTTAGAGTCCTTATCCTTAAAATAAATATTATTAGGGATATTTTCTATCAGCTGCCTCAGTAAATGACGCTCATCTTCCAATGCTTTCTCAGCATTTTTCCTTCGAGATATATCAATTATAGAGCCCGCGATACAGACAACGCTCCCTTCGTCGTTTCGCACACAAGCGCCACGAATTCGCAGCCAAGAAAAGTAGCCCTCTGGACGACGATACCTGCAATCTACAGCGATCAAATCGGAACCGTTCTGCCGCAGTATATCTTTTACTGATTGTTTAAGTTGGGGCTGGTCATTTTCATGCAAATAAAGATCTGGCTGCATAAAAATATTTGGGGCTTCCCCGCTACTGTACCCCAGAAAGCTGAGCACCCTTTCAGAATAGCTCACTTCATTCTCTTCCACATCCCACTGCCATATACCCTCATTCGAAGCACGTAGCGCAAGTTCTAGTCTATCGTCAGCCGAGGTTTGCATTTCTACTATAAAAACTATCTAGCTGGGTCTGTGCAATAAGAAACCGTCATTGGTCCATGCGAAGAGTTAACATACAAAGATCATCATCAAACCCCTTGCCCCTCACCCAAGTGAGAGCATTGGCGCAGAGCCTTTCTAACACTTGAGTTTCCTCGCTCTCTCGCACCTCAAGGAATGAAGCTATAAATTGCTCCTTACCCCACTCAGTCCCCTGTTTATTTGCTGACTCATAAATACCATCAGTATAGAGCAATGCTTCAGCTATCGTGTTCAGTTCGTAAATACGACTCTCAAATACTGCATCACCAAAAAAGCCCAAAGCTGGTCCCTTTGGAGCGTCACAGCCTACTAATACTCCTGATTCTTTTTCTACGAGTAGAGGCTGGTCGTGCCCAGCACTCGCGACTCGAAGCGTATTTTCATTGAAATCAGCGACCAGGTAGCACGCCGTAGCAAACATATCCACATCAGTTGGCCCGAGAATACGGCAAAGGCCTTGATTCATTTTTCTTAAATAGTTTGCTGGTCTATCTGCATGATGAGCCGCTTTCTCCATCAGACCTCGAATCATCGCCACAACAAGAGCTGACCGCACTCCATGGCCCATAACGTCGCATATGAATAACCCCACCTTGCCTTCTCCTAGCGGAATGACATCATAATAATCGCCGGCTAGTTCGGTTGCCGGAATGTACTTACTCTCTATTTTAGCCAAACCGGCCACCGTCGCTATCCGCTCGTCCCAATGGCCATCGTTAGATGGCAATAATGCCTGTTGTACTTCTCGGGCCAATCCTAGCTCTTCTTGATAACTATGATTCTTAGCCTGCAAATCTAGAGCAATTTCTTCTAATCTCTCCTGAGATTCGACTATGCCTGTCACATCTGTCGACACACCGAAGGTGCCAGCTAGTCGGCCACGACTATCATACCAAGGTTGCTTTACAACTTGAACAAATGTGTCCCCTCGGTGAGGCCACATCTCCCGCTGAATCTCACC
>NZ_JBDOPO010000383.1:0-5036 GCF_039830215.1 Rubritalea sp.
GTCGGCTGCTCAGTAGACGGAGTGCATCACATCTATAAAAGTTTGACTGGTGACTAGCTACCTTTCCTCACCCTTATTACAATAGACTGTGGTGCTGCCCCATAGAAAAATACCACCAGCGTGTCGATCGTGAACCTGGTGAAGGCAAATGGCGAATACATGGTAACGAAAACGCTTTAGGACAACCTCCAGCAAGTCTTTGGTTCTTGTTGGTTTCCGCATCCGCCTCGTTAGAGAAAATGGGTGGAAAGGGCCACAAAAAATTGCGCTACTACGGAGTGAGCATAGAAGCAGCCGTGAACCTAGATCTCAGGAGCACAAAAGTAAAGGAGGCAGCAAAATTCCAGCCTCAAAATCGCTACCTTTGGCGTTAAGCATCGCCTCATTCAGCTGCTCTTCCCCATCGACTAGGTAGGGCACCACTCAATGACAAACGCGCTCTCGGCTCAACAAGCTAGAAAACTAGTATTGGTGTTACAGAAGACCCTGCCAACGAAAAGCTCCAGCGCGCCAACCACCACGCACTATAGAAACGTAATCCTCCCTACGACAACACCCACTCGATCAACTGGTAGCAAATAAGTAAGTTTTAGAATACTAGTAGCACACGGCAGCTTTCCTATCCATGGGCAACTACCGGTTTAGCCCACCTCAGAAAACTGGCCCTTCAAACACAGAGCATTGCAGCACTGGTGACCTGACTAGATCGTTACGAACGCATGCTCAAGTGGGTACTTGGTCGCATTACCACCGAAGAACCATTGATAGTCTAAAACTTCGAAAACACAGGTAAGAATATAGGTCAATGGAAAATCAAACCCACCTAAACACACGCTAGATATCTCTTCATGCAGGGTGACCTTAAGATACTGAACCATAGGAACTCCCACAACATCTATGGCCTAACCGAGCAGGAATTGCTTAGAGGTTCAAATATCAATCCCCCACCCCAGAAAAATACGCCCACTATCTGATCAAACGTTATTTGCGCGCTAACGGCTTGGGACAGGCTGCCAAAGTAACCTACTCTCTGAAAAGCGTGAAGCCACTGATTTCCGCGACTCTGAAGGCGACGGAGAACTCCTCGAGATTCAAGTCGCAGATATCCACTATTCCCCCTTAGCCATTTCACTGCAATTACTGAATGAGCCACTGGTTAGCGGTAAGTTCCAAATACTTTACCCCTTCGACAACTTGGTCAACCAACGCAAACGCATAAAAGTATTATTCTACTTTGACTATCTCACTGCATATACATTCCCGTGGCTAAGCGACGCCACGGTTATTTCTGATTGCACATCTTATGGAGTGGAAATTTTGGTAACACGAATAGACTACAAAACGGATAAAAACACATCAATCTTACACGTTCAAAGCTTAATACTTGAACCTATCACCAAGGAAATGCGACTCCTTCCACCTAGTCTTAAGCGCTGACTTGCAATCATTCATGTAATTCAACGAACGCTTAGGTATTCAACACCACGACAGATATTCCAAGAGCATCAAAGCTGAACTTCAGACTTTCGTTGAGGATTTTAATCAGCTCTTCACTAGAGCTACTCAGCCTTACTTGAGCCCAGCTTTTCAACACCAAGCATCAAGCCCGCACCGAGCAAAATAATCACAGCAGTAATCGCTAACTGAGTGTCGAGCTGTGGTAGTTCGTTCGCGTAGCTGAGGATTTTTGCTTCCCCATTTTTGATAATCGTTTGAGCAGGAGTTTTCCAGGGCCAAATAATGACTAACGAGCCAGCCACAAAGCCTGTGATAACAGACACAGCTACGTCATGAAACCTCTTGAAGAGCCAACTAAGGAAGTGAGAAAGACCGATTAGACCAAAAACAGCTCCCACAACAACCGGGATGAGCACAGGGACTGACTCTGAAAGATTTCCCTCACGCAGCTTGTTGACGGAGGAGATCATGATGAGCTGATAGTTCCCCATCAAAAGAAGAACAAATGAACCTGAAACTCCTGGGATAATCATGCTGCACATGGCAACCACCCCGCAAAATAGAAGATAAAAAATGTTAGTACACTCGCTAGCTGCTGGAGTGAACGCCAGACAAAGCGCGACTGCTAGACCAACAGCCAGCGCCACAAATCTAGAAAACGACCACCTCTTCACCATCTTCCCCACTGACGGAATAGAAGCAGCGATGAGTCCAAAGAAAAGAGCCGCGACATAGATTGGGTACTTCTCAAAACCTATCTCTAACACCTTAGCTAAAGTAAGTACACTAGTTACCACCCCAGCTCCAAGCGATGCGAGAAACCAAAAGTCCACGTGCTCAATGAATTCCTTAAGCTTAAGGGAGCAAAGCAACTTGATAGCCCCGAGGTCGAATGACTTCAGAGCATTGATTAGACGCTCATAGATGCCAGTAATGAACGCAACTGTGCCTCCTGAAACCCCAGGGACAACATTCGCAGCTCCCATGGCAAAACCTTTTAAAAATACTCCAAATAAATTCATAACGTGGGGATGACATAAAAACAGCGCAGCTCATTCCGAGTCTGCGCTGCAGTAAATTTCAGTACAAAACGTGATTTACATTTCAAGCATCATGCGAGTCGGGTTCTCAAGGCATTCTTTGATACGGATCAGGAACGTGACAGCCTCTTTACCGTCAACAAGACGGTGGTCATAAGAGAGAGCAAGGTACATCATTGGGCGTATCTCAACCTTACCATCAACAGCAACTGGGCGCTGCTGAATGGTATGCATCCCGAGGATGCCGGACTGCGGAGCGTTGAGGATCGGTGTTGAAAGAAGTGATCCGTAGACACCTCCATTGGAAATGGTGAATCCACCACCCTGCAGGTCTGACATTTCAATTTTACCTTCACGTGCTTTGTTTGCGTAATCGAGAATATCCTTCTCAATTGTAGCAAAACCTTTCTTGTCGCAGTCACGAAGAACTGGAACAACAAGACCTTTTTCTGTGCCGATTGCGCAACCGATATCGATGAAGTTATTCTGAATGATGTCGTTACCTTCGATGCGACCATTGATACTTGGCACATCCTTGAGAGCCTGTGCAACCGCCTTCACAAAAATGGACATGAAGCCGAGTTTACAGCCATGCTTCTTAACAAAATCTTCCTGAACCTCTTTACGGAGCTTCATGATTGCAGACATATCGACTTCATTAAAAGTAGAAAGAATAGCCGCAGTTTGTTGAGCATTAACGAGATGAGTCGCAATCTTACGACGGAGCATAGACATCTTCTTGCGTGTTGTGCGTCCCTCAGTAACTGGCGCACCAGCCTTCTCGCCTGAACCAGCAGGTGTGGATAGTGTAGGCTTAACTAACGGAGCAGCAGCCGCTTTAGTTGGAGCAACTACAGGCGCTGAAGCCGCCTTAGCAACAGGTGCCGGAGCTGCGACAGGAGTTGCAGCAGGAGCCGTAGCGCCAACAGTAATCTTAGCGATCAATGTGCCGATATCCACCTCTTCACCTTCTGGCGTGATGACCTCAATAACACCTGAAACCTCAGCCTCAAGCTCAGTCGAAACCTTATCAGTCTCGAGAGTAACGAGCACATCACCTTTATTCACTATGTCACCAGTAGACACTTGCCAGTTGGCAACATTGGCAGATGTTACAGACTCACCAGCTGCTGGAACAAGCACTTCGATTACTTCACCACCAGCGGAAGCTGGTGCCGCGGCGACCGGTGCAGCTTCTACAACCGCAGGAGCTGGGGTTGCTGCTGCCGGAGTAACTGCGCCAGCGGCATCGATCTTAGCGACCACAGTTCCGATAGCCACCTCTTCACCTTCGGGAGTGATGATTTGGATGATTCCAGATTGCTCAGATTCCAGCTCAGATGAAACCTTGTCGGTCTCAATAGTTAGGAGAATGTCGCCTTTTGAGACGCTAGCACCATCTTCAACGTGCCACTGGGCTACGTTTGCTGACGTGACTGACTCACCTGCATTTGGGATAATTACTTCGAATGACATATGTCTAGTTGGATAAAGTTTTGTGAAATTTAAATATTGAAGGCCAACTCGAGCAGAGCTTTTTGTTCGCGTTTGTGGACTGCCTTAGAGCCCGTAGCTGGGCTAGCTGCTGCCTTACGGCCAGCGTAACGGATACGAGCATCGAAAGTGTCCATGAGGAGTGGGCTGATGTAGCTCCATGCTCCCATATTCTTAGGCTCTTCCTGACACCAAACATACTTGGCGGCCTTAGGGAATTGGCTAGAGAGAGCTTTCACCATCTCCTCGTGATACGGATAGAGTTGCTCAACTCTCAAGATCGCTGTCGTTTCATTACCAGTATCTTCACGATGCTGAATGAGGTCGTAGTACACCTTACCGGTACAGAACACGATGCGGTCTACCTTTTCTGGGTTGGTGAACGTCTTGTCATCCGGAAGAATCTCCTGAAAACAAGTGCCATCGATGAGATCATCCATGCTAGAAACTGCCTCAGCACGTGAGAGCAAGCTCTTCGGTGTCATAATAATGAGTGGCTTACGGAACGCACGCTTCTTTTGGCGACGAAGAGCGTGGAAATACTGCGCCGGTGTAGTGAAGTTACCAACCTGTATGTTATCATCAGCACAGAGTTGAAGGAATCTTTCGAGACGCGCACTTGAGTGCTCAGGCCCCATTCCTTCGTATCCGTGTGGAAGCAACATCACAAGCGAACTCGGTGTCTGCCACTTAGATTCTGCAGAAGCAATGAATTGGTCGATAATTACCTGAGCTCCATTTGAGAAGTCACCGAATTGAGCTTCCCACATGGCTAGCATGTTAGGGCAACCGAGTGAATAGCCGTAATCAAATCCTAATACTGCAAACTCAGACAAGAAGCTATTGTAGACACAGAACTTAGCCTGATCTTCTGAGAGTTTTTTAAGTGGGAAGTAGCGCTCGCGCGTCTTATTATCATAGAATACTGCGTGACGCTGAGAGAATGTTCCTCGGCGACAATCTTGACCAGAAAGGCGCACTGGGTGGCCTTCCATGAGAAGTCCACCCCATGCAAGTGATTCTGCAAATGCCCAATCAATCCCC
>NZ_JBDOPO010000066.1:0-22141 GCF_039830215.1 Rubritalea sp.
TGGTAGGCTAGTAATCCAAATAGCATCGGTATGAAGTAGCTATTGAGTAGTAAATAACCTATGGCAGCAAAGCTAGTGCCGCAAATGATTCCGAGAAGGTGCATCTTTTTTGAAGATTTCATGTAAGTTGCTGCGATCTGACCTCCATCTAGCGGGAAGACTGGAAGCAGATTTACTAGGCTCCAGAAGAGGTTTACCCAGATGAACTGAATGAAAACGTGTGTTTTCATTGGTGTTTCCCTAATCAGTTGAAGGAGTTCTGGGTTGTTTGGTTCATACAGCCAGAGCGTAGAAGCCGTTAGCACAAGGTCTAGTCCGACTCGGTTGGTTGGCCAAAGCGCGATAGCTATGAGTGATACTAAGGCATAGAGCGCCAGTCCGGCTACTGGGCCAGCGGCTATCATTTTTGCCTTGGAAGATTGGTTGAAACGCGCTCCCTGTTGGTGAGCAAGTCCCCCAAATGCCCAGAGGCGTATCCAGCAAACGCCTCCGCCTAGCTTTCTGCCAACCAGTGCATGGCCTAATTCGTGAATGAGGATCGAGATGAAGACCACAACCATCCACACAGCAACAGGGAGCATGTTTCCCATTTGAAGGTAATGAAATCCATTTCCTAGAAAAAAGGAAGTGGCCCAGAACCATGGCTCTACAGTGATTGGAATCCCAAATAACTCAAACTTTAACATTGTAAAGGAGGAATTGTGTTATCCGTGAAGGAGGTTGTAGGCGCTGACGAGGGATTTGAGTCCTGCCATTTCGATGGATGGATCGACACCGCACCCCCAGAGAGTTTGGTTGCTCTCATTTGAGCGCAGCTGGATGTAGGCGGCGGAGTCTGAGTCTGAGCCCCCGCGGATAGCGTGGGAGCGGTAGTCCGTGAGGGTGAAGTCTTTTAGGCCAGCAGTTTCGAGCGCGTGAACGAGTGCGTTGATTGGACCGTTGCCTTCCCCGAAGATCTCTTTTTCCGTACCATCAATCATAATGCGGGCCTGGCAAGTGAGTTGACCAGCAGCTGTGGCGCTTTGCTCGAGTTGGTAATCGATGAGTTGGAGCGGCTGAGATATATTTACGAAGTGCTTAAAGAATGCCTCTCGGATTTCTTTAGCATTGAGTTCTTTGCTTTGAGAGTCAGCCAGGTCGTAAATCTTTTTACCTACCTGGGGGTGCATCGTTTTAGGTAGGTCAAAGCCGTGTTCACGGTCGAGTATGTATGCGACACCACCTTTTCCTGACTGTGAGTTAATCCGGATGATAGCTTCGTATGAGCGGCCGATGTCTTCAGGGTCGATGGTGAGATAGGGGACACCCCAGGTGAGATTGGGTTGGTCAGTGCGTTCTTGTTGGCGGCGATCGAGACCTTTTTTGATGGCGTCTTGGTGAGATCCTGAGAATGCTGTGAAAACTAATTCGCCGGCATAGGGTGAACGATCAGAGACGCTCATGCGCGTGACACGCTCGTACACTGCTCGAATTGATGAAAGATTGCTGAAGTCTAGGCCCGTTGGGATACCGTGAGAGTTCATGTTAAGGGCGACATTGACGATATCAAGGTTGCCAGTGCGTTCACCATTACCAAAGAGTGTGCCCTCCACACGGTCAGCTCCAGCCATGAGGCCGAGCTCAGTCGCTGCAGTTCCAGTTCCTCGGTCGTTGTGTGTGTGAAGAGATATAAGGAGTGATTCGCGACATGCGATAGTGCGACACATCCATTCGATCTGATCGGCGTGGATGTTGGGTGTTGCCCACTGGACTGTGTCCGGCAGGTTGATGATCATTTTATCCTGAGGAGTTGGCTCCCAGATATTGATGACGGCATTGCAGCACTCGACCGCGAAATCTAGTTCAGTGTCAGAGAAGGACTCTGGGGAATACTGGAGGATGATTTTCGTTTCGGGAATTGTTGGGGTGAGTTCTTTGACTAACTCAGCACCAGCTACGGCAATGTCGCGGATTTGTTCGCGTGAGGCGTCGCTAAAAGTGACGCGACGCTGGAGTGGGGAAGTGGAGTTGTATATGTGGACGATCGCTCGCTTGGCCCCCTTGATAGCTTCGAATGAACGTCGGATGAGATGTTCGCGAGTCTGGACGAGGATCTGGATAGTCACATCTGCTGGGATGCGATTTTCCTCGATCAAGCGTCGGCAAAAGTTGAACTCACTGTCAGCCGCTGACGGAAAGCCGATTTCAATTTGTTTGAAACCAATCTGGCAAAGAAGGTCGAAGAATTCGAGTTTTTCATCGATAGTCATCGGCTGGGGGAGTGCTTGGTTGCCATCGCGGAGGTCGACTGAGCACCAAACGGGAGCAGAGGAAATCTGTTGGTCAGGCCAGGTGCGGTCGGTCAACTTTACGGGGGGGAACGGGCGGTACTTGCTAATGTTGTCTAATTTCATGACAGTGCCACGGCATTGCCGCGTAGTGTGAGGTGTGTGTTTTACGTCTTAGGTAAATAATCTATATCCTAGATGTCCAATTTTTTAGACTGGTTTGCGGAAGCGGGCGCGTTCGATAACTTTGCCCTCGGCTTCCCATTGGATTTGGAAGTCGGTTTTCGGGTAGAAAAACGCGTCTTCAGGCCACTCGAGCCTCTCGAACTTATGGAAGGTATTTAGTTCATCTTCGGCCCATTCAAAGTATTCTGGGTGATCCGTTTTAAAGCAGAACTCACCACCGGGTTTGAGTGCTTTATAGAGAGCTTCGAGGAAGCCTTGCTGAATAAGGCGGTTCTTATGGTGCCGAGCCTTTGGCCATGGGTCAGGACAAAGTAAATGGACGCGATCAATTGAATTCTCGGGGAAGAGCCATTCGATTACGTATTTTGATTCGAGTCGAAGAACCTTACAGTTCTCGAGGTTCTCTTGCTTCGCTTTACGGCAAACGCGTTTCACGCGGCCGAGTAAACGTTCGACTCCAAGGAAGTTTCGGTCGGGGTGGTGAGCAGCCATGCCGATAATGAACGATCCATCGCCACTACCGAGGTCAAGCTCGAGTGGTTGTTCTTGGTCGAAAATTGTTGCGGGATCGAGTTTTGCGAAATAATCGTTCGGCATGAACTCACAATCCACTGGCTGGCGCTGCTCGGATTTCATCGCGGCATTCTGCTAAGAGAATTTCGGATATGCAAGGCTAGGAAAGGGGAATTTCTCATCTAAATCACAGAGTGTTTCCTTTGTTACGAAAAGTGACTGTCTTAGATGTTGTGGGTTCATGAGAAACTCTATTCTCCCAATTCTCTGCATTGTTTTGCTGTGAGCCATTTATTGATGGAGTGTTTGCCCTAGGTTAGTGGTCGTATCAACGGTTGCGCAGAGCTTGAAAGTTGTGCTAGCGTCTTGGCTGAGATGAATGAAAAACGGTGCTTATCTGCTGCTGAAGGATACTTGCAATTAGAAATGCCGGCTGAGGCGTTATTGGAGATTGCACAGCTCCCCGCGAGTGTGCGTCAAGGTGTGCATTCTTCTGAGCTAGAGCTTGCAGCACACATGATGCAGAAGCATTGGAGTCGCGGGGTCGATGTAGCCAGGCTCCTTTGTAAAATCAAGCCTACTAAGCGGGCATACTTTTTGCACGCTGCTTATTGTATGCATGAAACGGGCGATACCCTAGCGGCTAAGAGCTTTTTGATGAGTGGTCCGAAGAGTTTAGTTAAAGATGCTTTATTTCACTATAATATGGCATGTTATTCTGCAGTCTTGGGTGATAAAGATGAGGCCAGCCGTTATTTAGCACCAGCATTTGAGCTTGATCCAAAGTTGAAGATTACTGCATTGAATGACGATGATCTTAAGGGAGTCAGATTTTAGTGGAAATTTTTCCCGTGGGCTCATTGGGCGTGTGCAGCCTAGTTAGGCGTTTTTGTGTTTTTTTGAGAAATCGGCATAGAGTGATTGCCAAATGATCTTTGGCGATATATGCACCGCTGCAAGTAACTCGGCATGAAGCCGAAGCACGAAAGGACCATCCAATATGGCTACAGATCTATCAAAATACAGAAACATCGGAATCTTCGCGCACGTTGATGCGGGTAAGACCACTACAACTGAGCGTATCCTCTCTCTTACAGGTAAAATTCACAAAATCGGTGAGGTTCACGATGGTGAGTCTACTACTGACTTCATGGAGCAGGAGGCTGAGCGTGGTATCACAATCCAATCCGCTGCGACTACATGTTTCTGGGACGATCATCGTTTTAATATCATTGATACTCCAGGACACGTTGACTTCACTGTTGAAGTATACCGTTCCCTTAAAGTTCTCGATGGTGGTGTAGGTGTGTTCTGTGCTTCTGGAGGTGTTGAGCCTCAGTCTGAGACCAACTGGCGTTATGCCGATGAGTCAGGTGTCGCACGTGTTATCTATATTAACAAGCTCGACCGTACTGGTGGTGATTTCTACCGAGTGACTGAGCAGGTGAAGAATATCCTCGGGGCGACTCCTCTCGTGATGGTGCTTCCTATTGGCATCGAGAATGATTTCGTAGGTGTTTGCGATCTACTCACGCGCAAGGCGTGGGTGTGGGATGATTCGGGTAAGCCTGAAAATTACGAGCTTCAAGATATCCCTGCTGACATGGTAGACAAGGTGGAAGAGTATCGTGAGAAGCTCATTGAAACTGCTCTTGAGCAAGATGATGATCTGATGGAAGCTTACCTTGAGACAATGGAAGAGCCTTCACTTGAGGATATCAAGCGTTGTATTCGTAAGGGAACAATCGCTCTCGACTTTTTTCCGACTTACTGTGGTTCTTCTTTCAAGAACAAAGGTGTGCAGAACGTGCTCAATGCTGTTGTCGACTACCTACCTTCTCCAACTGAAGTTGATCCTCAGCCTGAAGTTGATCCAGAAGGTAACGAGACTGGTGAATTCGCTATCGTTTCTACTGATAAGCCGCTTCGAGCGCTTGCGTTCAAGATTATGGATGACAAGTTCGGTGCGCTCACATTCACACGTATCTATTCTGGTGTCCTCAAGAAGGGCGACACAGTTCTTAACACATTCACCGGTAAGACTGAGCGCGTAGGCCGTCTTGTGGAAATGCACGCTGATGATCGTACTGAGCTCGATTCAGCTCAGGCTGGTGACATCATTGCTCTCGTTGGTCTTAAAAATACACAAACTGGTCACACGCTTTGTGATCCTAAGTTTCCAGCGACTCTTGAGCCGATGGTGTTCCCAGATCCAGTTATCTCTATCGCAGTTAAGCCTGTTGATAACGCAAATGCTGAGAAGATGGGTGTGGCTATCGGTAAGATGGTTAAAGAAGATCCTACCTTCCTCGTTGAGACAGACGAAGAGACTGGTGAGACAATCCTCAAGGGTATGGGTGAGCTTCACCTCGATATTAAGGTGGATATTCTGAAGCGTACTCACAATGTAGAGGTGACTGTTGGGGCCCCACAGGTTGCTTACCGTGAGTCAATAACGAAGACTATCTCTGATTCATATACTCACAAGAAACAGTCCGGTGGTTCTGGTCAGTATGGTAAGATTGATTACACTATCGAGCCGGGTGAGGCTGGTACAGGCTTTGAATTTGAGTCAACAGTGGTTGGTGGTAATGTTCCTAAGGAATTCTTCCCAGCTATTGAGAAAGGCTTTAAGACGTCTATGGTTGCTGGTGTTCTCGCAGGATACCCAATGGAAGATGTTAAAGTTACTCTTACAGATGGTGGTTGTCATGCAGTTGACTCCTCCGCTGTAGCGTTCGAGATAGCAGCTAAGGCTGCGTACCGTGCGTCTATTCCGAAAGCGGGTCCTCAGATTCTTGAGCCAATCATGAAGCTCGATGTCTTCACTCCAGAAGAAAAAGTGGGTGATGTGATCGGTGATCTTAACCGTCGCCGTGGAATGATTCACTCACAGGAGACAACTCCATCTGGTGTTGTTCGCATTAAAGCTGAAGCTTCTCTCTCAGAAATGTTCGGCTATATTGGTGATCTTCGTACAATGACATCTGGTCGTGGTCAGTTCTCCATGGAGTTCTCTCACTACTCGGCTTGCCCTAAGAATATCTCCGAGAAGGTGATTGCGGAAGCTGCTGAGCGTAACGCTAAGTAATTTTTCTGAAATTAAGTTCTAAGGCGGTCAGCGGGTGTTCCTGCTGGCCGCTTTTTCTGTTAATGAGGTTGGGTTGATTTGACTGATGGTGTATTTACGTAGATCGATTATGTGGATTGTTTGACGGGTGCTATACGTGCTGTTGTGAGTGAGGCTGACCATGTGTGTACCGAGTGATGGGCTGCTGCTTTGTTGAGATGCTGGGTCATTCTTTTCTCCATGGGTAAAAAAAATGAGTAATCGTCGCTTTCTGCTTGCTGATTCGGTGTTTGTGCGTTACAGCCCCGTCTGGCTCGGTGTTTGATGTTCAAATATCAGTCAATCTGTAGCGCTTAAGCTAAGCTATTAAAAACAACCAGCTGACCCGCAAATTATGAAACCATCAATGCAAACATACTATCAGGAGAAGGTAGTGGCTGCGCTCAAAGAAGAGCTCGGTTGCGCGAACCCTCACCAGGTGCCTCGTTTGGAGAAGATTGTTGTGACCACTCACTGTGGCCGCGCAACTGATCGCAAGCAGGCTGTAGAAGACTCCGTTGAGGAGATCTCAAAAATCACAGGTCAAAAGCCTAGTGTGTCTTACGCACGTAAATCTGTAGCGAACTTCAAGGTTCGTGAAGGTGAAGCAGTGGGCGCACGTGTTACTCTTCGTGGAGCTAATATGTGGGAGTTCCTCGATCGCTTCATTCACATCACTGCTCCTAACATTCGTGACTTCCGCGGTATTTCACCAAAGAGTTTTGATGGTCAGGGTAACTACGCAGTTGGTATTGCAGATCAATCCATTTTCCCTGAGGTTGAACTCGACAAGATCAAGCGCCAGATCGGCTTTGACCTTATCTTCGTAACTTCAGCTACTACTGATGACGCAGGCCGCGCACTACTTCGTGCACTCGGTATGCCATTCCGCGAGAACAAGAAGGAAGCAGCAACTGCTTAATTCACATAACTAAACAATTTAAATAAAGGAATAATATTATGGCAGTTCTTAGTGACCCAATTTCCGATTTTCTTACTCGCCTGAAGAATGCTTCAGCAGCAGGTAACGAAACATTCACAGCTCCTTACAGCAAGATGAAGCAAGACGTCGCTCGCATCCTCGCTGAAGAAGGTTACATCTGGAAGGCTGAAGTCTCTGGTGAAGGTGTTGAAAAAATCATCACAGTGACAGTAAAGTACTCAGAGACAGGTAAAGCAGTTCTCACAAACGTTAAGCGTGTATCCAAACCTGGTCTCCGTCAGTATGTCGGAGCTAGTGAAGTTCCGCGAGTTCTTAATGGTCTAGGTATTTCAATCATATCAACATCCAAAGGGTTGTTGTCAGGATCAGCTGCTAAGAAGCAGAACGTAGGTGGTGAACATCTCGCTAATATCTGGTAGTCGCTAACTTTAACACTATTACATTATGTCAAGAGTAGGACTCAAATCAATCACGCTAGCCGATAAGGTTACAGTAACCGAGACAAATGGTCTCGTTGTTGTAGAAGGCCCTAAAGGTAAGCTCGACTTCCAACTTCCAGAGGGCATCGGCTTCTCTGCTGAAGGCAATGAGGTAACAATCACTCGTGCAAACGAAAGCAGCCAAGTACGTGCGCTCCACGGTACGGCGCGCAGCCTTGTTAATAACATGATCATCGGTGTGTCCACAGGGTACTCCAAAGATCTCGAGATCATCGGTGTTGGTTTCCGTGCAAAGTTAGCGGGCAAAGCCCTCGACCTTAGCCTAGGTAAATCTCACCCAATCCTCCACCCAATTCCAGAAGGTATCAAAGTCACTGTTGACGGTACTACTAAGTTGAAGGTTGAAGGTATTGATAAGCAGGCAGTAGGTCAGTTCGCGGCAGAAGTTCGCGCTTACTACAAGCCTGAGCCATACAAAGGTAAGGGTATTCGCTACGTTGGTGAGTACGTTCGTCGTAAGGCTGGTAAGTCTGTTGGTAAGTAATTTTGGCCAACAAATATTAATCTCAAACTGAATTCATACAATGAGCAAACTCAATCGTAAATCAGTACGCCAGCGCATTCACTTCCGTATCCGTAAGAAGGTAATTGGAACAGCTGAGCGTCCACGCCTCGCAGTCAACTACTCTAACCAGCACCTCTATGTGCAGGTGATTGATGACGAAACTGGCAATACACTCACAGCAGCATCATCCCTTGATAAGTCAATCGAAGCTGCGGCTTCAAACGTAGCTACTGCAGCTAAGGTCGGTGCTCTCATCGCTGAGCGCGCCAAAGAAAAGAACATCGAAGCTGTCGTTTTCGACCGCGGTGGTCATCTCTTCCATGGTAAAGTGAAAGCGCTTGCTGAATCAGCACGTGAAGCAGGCCTTAAATTCTAATCACCTATTAAAATGTCTGAAAATAAAGAAAACGCAGCAGCAACTCCAGTAGCATCTAGTGGCGCTCCTTCACAGGGTCGTGGTGGCCCAGGTGGTCGCGGTCAAGGCGGTCGTGGTGGCAAAGGCGGTCGTCGTGAGCGCCCCCAGCGTCAAGCTCCTCCAAAGCCAACTACCGATGACGGTGTTGAGCTAGTAGAAAAGGTTGTATTTATCAACCGATGCGCAAAAGTTGTTAAAGGTGGACGTCGATTCTCCTTCTCCGCTCTTATGGTATCCGGCACACATGAAGGTCGTGTTGGCGTAGGCTACGGTAAGGCTAACGAAGTTATCGACTGCATCAAGAAAGCTGCAGAGGATGCTAAGCGTCGCATTAAGCGTTACGCTATCGTTGATGGCACTATCCCGCACGAAGTGTACGCTGAGTTCGGTGGTGGTAAGGTTCTTCTTAAGCCCGCTTGCCCAGGTACTGGTGTGATCGCTGGTGGTGGTGTGCGTGCAGTCTGTGAAGCAGTCGGCATCCAGAACGTTCTTGGAAAATCTCTTGGCTCAAACAACCACGCAAACGTAGTAAAAGCTACTGTTGCTGCGCTTGCTCAACTCCGCACCCGTGATGATGTTCTTGGATCACGTGGTAAGCTTAAGTCAAAATCGCTCTAATTCAAATTGAGGTAGCCGTTCTATAACGGGCGGCTACTTTTTAACTATAGAAATTTAAGATAATGAATCTTCACACACTCACAACTAATCCTGGCTCAAAGCACAAGATCAAGCGTCTTGGTAAGGGTGAGAGCTCAGGTCAAGGTAAAACAGCAGGTAAGGGTCATAAGGGTCAAAAGGCTCGTTCAGGTTCTGGCGTTCGCGTTGGTTTCGAAGGTGGTCAAATGCCTATTCACCGTCGTCTACCTAAGCGCGGTTTCAACAACGTTCGTTTCGCTGACAAGGTTGTTGTGGTTAACACTGCTCACCTCCAGAAATTCTACGATGAAGGTGACACCGTAAACGAAGAGTCTCTTCGTGCAAAGGGCCTTGTAAAAGGCGCTTTCGATCAAATCAAAGTGCTCTCTAATGGTGAGCTCAGTAAGAAGCTTACAGTTTCAGTTGATGCGCTTAGTACCTCCGCAAAGGAGAAAATCGAGAAAGCTGGCGGCACTGTTGCTTAATGCAGCCTCGATAATCTAGGTGTTTCACATCTATTTTGAACTTTATGTGAGGAAGCGCTTGCGCGCTTCCTCACTTCTTTATATAGCCGCTCCAGAATTTAACTAAATTATGATTTCCGCATTTGCGAATACTTGGAAGGTAGCAGAGCTACGCGAACGCATCATTTACGTACTCGTGATGATCGTTATTGTCCGTCTTGGTGTCCATATCTCACTCCCCGGCGTTGACGCTGGTGTGATTGACCAACACATGAAGAATATTGCTGCTAAAGGCGGTAACGACAATGGCATGCTCGACACAATGGCAACTATCTTCTCGGGTGGTGGTCTGCAGAAACTTGGCCTCTTTGCGCTGGGCATTATGCCATACATCTCTGCGTCGATCCTGATGCAGCTCATGACGGCAGTGATGCCAAAGTTATCTAAGCTTTCGCGCGAAGACGGTGGTCGTCAGAAAATCAATCAGTACACGCGTTTCATTACTATTATCATCGCAGTTGTACAAGGCGGCTTCCTCGGACGTCAAATTTCGACAAACCCTGAGTCACTCCCATTCTTCAGCGGCATCAGCCAGGTAGGGGATTTGGTCCCTAATCCAGGTTTCAGCTTCATTGCTATTTTCACTCTAACGGTTGTGACTGGTACCCTACTCCTTATGTGGATCGGTGATCAGATGACTGAGAAAGGTATAGGTAACGGTACGTCGATCATTATTACGATCAACATCATCTCATCTCTGCCAACAGCCTTGGCCCTTCTCTGGAAGTCTCTCATTAGTGGTGGTACCCCAGCTGGAGCAGCTTTCGTTGTGTTCCTCTTTGCTTTCCTTATCTTCGTAGTGGCAGCAACAATTGCGATAACTCAGGCACAGCGCCGAATCGCAATCCAGTACGCCAAGCGTGTTGTGGGGCGCAAGCAATTCGGTGGTCAGACTCAGTATCTACCGCTCAAGTTAAACTACGCAAACGTGATGCCAATCATCTTCGCAACAGCGATTCTTGGAATACCGACAATGATCGCAAACCAGATGTTCCCTACTGCTGGCTGGGCTTTGAGTTTGAATAAGGTACTTTCATATGACAGCCCTTGGTATTATGTGATTGCAGGAGTCATGATTTTCTTCTTCTCCTACTTCTGGGTGGCAACAATGTTCCAACCATCAGAGATCTCTGAGAACCTCAAGCGTAGTGGTGGCTATATCCCGGGCATCCGCCCAGGTGAGCCAACAGCAAAGTTCCTCGATTTCACGATGACTCGTTTGACATTTGCTGGTGCGATCTTCCTTACCATCATTTTTGCTCTGCCGTTCGCAGTCTCACAGATGCCTAAACTCTTCTCTGCGGACCCATTAAATCAGATGATTACCGGCTTCTTCGGTGGTACTTCGCTTCTTATTATGGTGGGGGTTATTCTTGATATCATGCGCCAAGTTGAGACTCAACTACTCCAGCGTAACTACGATGGATTTCTCCGCCAGGGTAAGCTTAAAGGAGCTGTTGATCGCCGTAATAAGCAACTAGCAGCAAGAAGCAGCAACAATATGCTCTACTTAATTGTAATCGTTGCAGTGTTGTTCATCCTCGGTATTGTAGCTCTTTCAATGAAGTCATAGTAAGTTCTACCCAATAATTTCATCAATGGCCGCTAGGATTCTTACCTTGCGGCCATTTTTACTCACGGCTTAACTTGTTCACTTGTTGAGCTTACTCTCTTAAATTGATCAATCTCTTATGCACCGCATCGTTCTTATCGGCCCACCTGCTAGTGGTAAAGGCACTCAGTGTCGTCGGCTTCAAAACCTCCTCAATCTTCCTACATTGGGAACTGGCAAACTACTCCGCAAAGAGGTTGAGTTAGGAACCCAGCTAGGCCTTGAAGTCGAGTCTTACTTGAGCAGTGGCGCTTACGTTCCTGATGCTTTGATAATGGAGTTGGTTAAAAATTGGATGGCGAGGCACTCCGAATCTGGCTGGTTACTGGACGGTTTCCCTCGTACTTTGGCGCAAGCTGAGGCTTTAGAGGTGGACGTTTCTTTTCAGGCGCCCACTTTGGCAATTGCTCTGGAGGTTCCTCAGCATGAGCTAGAACAGAGAATAGCTAGTCGACGAGAGTGTGCTGATTGTGGAGCGACGGTGTCAGTTGGCCCTTCAAATGAGAAAAACTGCAAAGAATGCGGTGGGTTGCTAGAGTCGCGTGCCGACGACGACCTAGAGAATTTCCGGAGACGCTTTGCTAATTACAGTGAGCTTACTCAACCATTATTTGACTACTATGCAGCAAATGGGAAGCTTCTTACAATCAATGGTAGTGGGACATCTGATGAAGTATTTGCTGTCATCAACAATCATTTTCACCCTTCGGGCTAGTAGTCAGAGACCGTGCGACTAGTCATCCTCCAGATAGAGCAGAAGTCTCAAGGGTAGTCGAATGGCTAGTGACAGTATGGATTACTCGACTTCATATCCGAGCAATTAGTGGTAAGAGGCTACAACGAGAAAAATTCTGTGTAAATCTGTGTAATCTGTGGTTAAAGGAATACATCAAGTTCGCAGTAATCGTAGCATTTTTAGCGATAGCATCCTTTCCTCTCTGAGGACATCATAACAATCAACCAACATTTCCAATGGCTAAGCGCAAATTAAATAAGAATAGGATCCCAATCAAGTCACCTCAAGACATCAAAGAAATGCGTGTCGCTACGGAGACTGCGAGTGAGATCCTTCAGGCGACAGCAAAGTTTATCAAAGCAGGTAAGACTACAATGGAGGTGGATCTCTACGCAGCGGAGTTGATCAAAGAGCGCAATTGTATTTCTGCATTTCTTGGTTACCGAGGTTTTCCTGGCAACATCTGTATCTCGCCTAACGAGGAGGTGGTGCACGGAATCGGCTCCGACCGTGTGATAAAAGATGGTGACATCATCAGCATTGACGTCGGTGTGGTCAAAAATGGCTGGATAGGAGATAACGCAACAACAGTTCCCGTTGGTGATGTCGATAAAGAAGTGAGGCGTTTGCTGGCTGTGACTGAGCAGTCACTCTATGAGGCACTAGCTTTTGCTAAAGAGGGTGAATATCTCGCGGACCTTTGTGGTGCGGTTGCTGAGTATGTGAAGCCTTTCAATATGGGAGTAGTGAAGGAATTTGTTGGCCATGGAGTGGGTAAAGAGCTGCACGAAGAACCACAAGTGCCAAACTACCGTCCACTAGGGCGCAGTCCTCGCCTAAAAGAAGGCATGGTTTTGGCTGTCGAGCCAATGATCAATGCTGGTACACCACGCGTAAAAGTGCTGAGCGACGGCTGGACGGTTATCACGGGTGACAAGAAGTATTCGGCTCATTTCGAGCACACCGTGTGTGTCGGGAAAAATGGCCCAGACATTCTCACAGCTCGTCCACGTGAGGCCACACCAGAGCTTCTAGGGATCACTTTATAGGTGCCTTTTTCTGTGGCCGATGGGGTGAGGTTGGAATTGTTGTTTTTGCATGTTGTCTACTCACTCCACACTATTATAGACTATTTCTTGTGAAGCAAATGAAGAGAGCTCAAAACGCATTTCCGTCATTATTACGATGGGGACCGCTGGGTTTTCTTTTTATGTTTGCGGCAAGCTTACTCGCGCAGACTCGGTTGGTGAGTAACGAGGTGGAGCCAGCGCCAGAGTTGAATGCTCCAGTCAAGCGATCCGCTGATTTAGCGGCGATACAGACGCGGCCGGATG
This sequence comes from Rubritalea sp., assembly GCF_039830215.1. Lineage (NCBI taxonomy): Bacteria > Pseudomonadati > Verrucomicrobiota > Verrucomicrobiia > Verrucomicrobiales > Rubritaleaceae > Rubritalea > Rubritalea sp. The sequence goes on from NZ_JBDOPO010000066.1 coordinate 13,281, forward strand.
CTAGGACGATGACTTTATCTATTCCGGGACTCCGTGGGCAAATTTTAGATCGCTATGGAAATCCATTAGCACAAAATAAGGTAGTTTGGTATCCTGCGATACAGTTTCAGCAATTTGAGAATGCTGACCGGAATTTCGTGGTGGCATGGGGCCGTGAAAGAATTGAGAAGGCCAATGAGATTTTTGGCATTAATTGGACAGTTGGAGATGACGCGCTTTGGGAGCATTATCGTCACCGTCGGTGGCTAGCCATGCCATTCACGCATGTGGTTGAATCTGAGCGAAAAGCCCTGCTAGAGCCACAGTTGATTGATGGCCTAGTTCTGCATCCAATTTACCAGCGCTATTACCCACAGGGGGAGATGGCTGCTCACTTGATTGGCTATGTCGGTTCCAAAGGTAAACTCGAAAAAGGGCCAATCAATTACGGAGATCCAATTTTTGAATTCACTGAAGGTCGGGCTGGCTTTGAGAAGTTATATGACGAGCAACTCACAGGAGTACCAGGTCTTAGAAAGTTGCAATTCAATTCTTCTGGTGAGGAGGTCTTGCGTGAAAATAAACGTGCACCTCAGCAAGGGGGGACCGTTGTGACTACGATCGATCTTGAGTGGCAGAAGCGGGCTGAAGAGGTTTTGGCTAAACATGCTCACAAAGGCGCACTAGTTATCATTGATGTGCGTACTGGTGAGCTCGTGGCGATGGCATCTAGGCCGTCCTATGATCTGAATACATTTGTGCCATTTATTACGTCAAAAGATTATACTGCTCTGCGTGAAAATCCTGACGCGCCGTTGTTTGCCCGATCCTATCAGGCTGAATATCCACCAGCCTCAACATTTAAAGCGGTAGTCGCACTTTCAGCTCTTCAGAATGGAGTTTTAGACCGCTACACTCAGATCAATACACCGGCGTTCGTTCAACTAGGAAAACATCAGATGTGGAACTGGTCGAAAAAGCCAGAGGGATTGATGAATGTGGTGAAAGCTCTTTATCGTTCAAATAACCCATTCTTTATCCAAGTGGGTATAGCCACACGACCGCAAAATATTATACATACAGCAAAGCAACTGGGGTACGGTAGCAAGACTGGTCTTCCGTTGGTTGGTGAAAAACCTGGATTATTGCCAAATGATACCTATATGAGCAAGTATCATAAGCGCCGAATGACTGATGGAGACACAGCTAACATGTCCATCGGTCAGGGAGTGCTTCTTGCTACTCCGTTGCAGGTGGCACAAGGTATGGCTGGTATAGCTAATGGTGGGCGATTGCCGAAACTCCAGCTAGTGCGCCAAGTGCAAGACCCAAACGGACGGATTATTTCCTATAATCGTGCTGAGCCCCGGCAGCTCATGAATATGAGAGCTAGTGATGTGTCGCTTGTGCAAGAAGGTCTGATGAAGGTAGTCAACAATCCAGCTGGAACGGGTAAGCGGGCGGCTTTGACTTACACGATTGTTTGTGGAAAGACTGGAACCGCACAGTGGGGGCCTGAGGATAAAAAGCAATACCTCGGTTGGTTCACAGGTTTTTTCCCTTTGGATAACCCCAAGTATGCCTTTGCAATGGTGTATGAAGGTCGACCCGGGGAGAAGGTGGGTGGTGGAAGTAAAGCGGCTCCGATGGTGGCAAGTTTTTTCGAACCGATTAAAGAGGATGTCATGTTCCGCGTGAATCCGCCAGTGAGAGCGACGGTTGTTGTGGAAGATGAGCCGCAAGCGGTTCCTGATGATCTTGGTGTGCCAGGTCGCGCGATGATTATTGATGAGGTGGCGGATCTTCCAGAAGCCCCGCCTGCGCCAAGAGCTGTGCTTGTGGAGGAAGAGGATGTCGAGGTTCCAAATCCGGCTCCACGTGCTGTGCCCGTTGAAGAAGAAGTGGATGTTCCCGACTTGCGACCATTGCCTGAAGGGCTCATCGATCGACCAGCTGGTGAAACGGCCGGCCCCAGGGTGCTGATTATTGAAGAATACAACTGATTAGTTCTTATTCGGCACTGATCGATTTATAGAGTGGGCAGTTGCTTAGCTTTATCTCCGCGCCTTCTCTGTAGTTCTCTAAAATGCTGCGCGAGCGCTTAGCTAGCATCCGGCGCACTTCACGGCGTTTTCCTTTTTCACGAGGGATAGACATGTCGTCATAAGCTGTTGTTTGGTGGCGCATCCACGCTATCACAGCTGACTCCGCTCGTTGTTCTATGGGAATGCGCTGTGTGCGCGCCACTGTGCCGCTACCAACTGGGACGGCGTGTTCGGTAACGAGCTTTGCAATTCGGTCCTCCAATTCGTCGTACTGAAAAGCAAAATTTAGGAACTGTTGCACGGCTGAGGTGAATTCTAACACGTAGCGTTCTTGTTCTTTGGCGCGTCGAACTCTGCCAGCAACTATTTTTCTTTGGTAGGATGGGTCCTTGCGTTCTTGGATGAGAATTTCTCGTAGAGTTTTGATGCGGTGGGCAGGAGCCCAAATTCCACGGGAAAAGAGCTTCCTTCCCTTGGTTTCCTTGACAGTCCAGCTCGGACCGTCTTTTTTGATACGGCGTGATAGAGCAGCATCTCCAGGAGGTAGAAGATCCCATCCGCATGGGATTTTGAGTTGTTTGCCCTCAAGGCTGATGACGTGACCAGCTAGTTTACTGGTGCGTACCTCTAGTGTCTCTTGTGACATGAGTCCTCTGGAGCTTTATGCGTCAGCAGTTTCTAAAGCGAGGACGGCACAGCCGATAATTCCAGCTTCGTTGGAGAACTTTGCTGGAATGATTTTTAGGTGGTCGCTAAATGGTGGGCTGAGTTGGGCTGCAACATGTTTACGCAATGGTTCAAAAAGTGTGTTGCCTGCTTTGCTGATACCACCGCCAATGACGAAAGCTTCAGGATTGAGTAACCAACAGCAATTCGCCAAGGTGCATGAGAGTTTACGAGCGAAATCGTCCCAGCATGCAAGTGCCACATCACAGCCTGCTGTAGCTGCTGCATCGAGCGCGGCAGGTGTGCAGTCGTCTATGCATTTTTCGATTCCAGCTTCAAGGTAGGCTCGTTGCGCATCGATAGCGAATTCGTTATTTCCGATGTAGTCCTCTAGGGCGCCAGGGTTATTGTAAGCTCCAACTCTGCCGTTGTAGTTGATGGATGACTGGCCTAGCTCACCAGCGACGAATTTTGAGCCGTGTACAAGTTGGTTGTTCACGATGACAGCACCGCCCACACCTGTTCCGAGTGTGAGGCATACCACGTGCTGGAGGCCAGCGGCAGCTCCGAGCTTCCATTCTGCTATGCCCATGGCGTTTGCGTCATTTTCTACAACGCATGGAAGTCCTGTTTTTTCCGAGAGTAAGTCACGTAGTGGGATATCTACCCAGCCTGGGACATTTGTGAGGTTGTGAATACGGCCGGTAGGGGCGTCAACAAATCCTGGTACGCCGCAACCAACAGCTTTGATGTCAGAGTGTTCTTCTCTGAGTTGGTTGATTTGGTTAGCGATAGTTTGAATGAGTTCAGTCGGCACTGGGTGGTCTTTAGGGATGATGACGGGTGCTTCATCTATGATTTGCTTGCCGAGAATCACTCCCATTTTGATTGATGTGCCGCCAAAATCGATGCCAATTGCTTTATCTGTAAATTCCATGCTGATTGAATGTAGTACTTTAAAATTGTAGTGAGGCCGTTATGCGGATACCTTCAAGTGTTAGTGTGGGGGAGACGTGGTCAATTTCAGGGAGGCCGCGTGCTATGAGTTCAGCATCACCACCAGTAGCTACGATGATGGGCTTTTCTGTCATTTCGGCACTAACTTTGTGTATAATTTCTTTAATTAGCCCGCGGTAGCCGAAAATGGCACCAGCTAACATAGCTTCAGTGGTGGATTTACCAATCGCGTTGGCGGGCTCGCTTAGTTCGATTTTAGGCAACAAAGCTGTGCGTTTAGCTAGGTTTTCTGTCATTGACGCTAAACCTGGTGCTATCACGCCTCCTAGGTAGGTTGCGTTTGGGCCTACAGCGTCAAAGGTGACTGCTGTGCCGAAATCGATAACTATTGCAGGGCAACCATGGAGGTGGTGGACACCAGCTGCGTTTGCTAGGCGGTCTGCTCCGATTTGCTCGGGTTTTGGGTAGTCGATGTGAATTCCCATGTTTGTTTGATAGCCTAGTTGGTGAAAGGGGAGAGAGCTAAAATACTCTGCCATTAAGGCTGCTTTTTCCGGCACAACAGAGCAGAGCATCACGGCGTCGAAAGATTGATCGGCCAGGATTTGGTCTAGTACTATGGGGCAGATCTCCTTTGTTGCTACTCTAGTCAACCAATTACTAAGCCCATCTGCGTTGCCGATGGTGAATTTGGTTCGAGTATTCGAGTTGTCGATTAGGAGATGACGCATTTTCTAAATGATTGTTATGAGCAATTGCCATGCTAGCGACCATTAGACAAGTCAATATCCTTTGATGTTGAAGTAAGTGGATAATAAAGAAAAAGGGGAGAGGCGTTGGCCTCTCCCCTTTGTGGTGATAATAAATCTCTGAGCTAATTAGTTAGCTGAGTCGTTGTAGGCTGGTACACCGTGCTCTGCTACGTCGAGACCTTCGTGTTCCTCTTGATCTTCAACACGCACACCCATCACTAGCTTGATGGCATAGAATGTGATGTAGGAGAAGGCGAAGGCAAAGGCTGCAATAGATGCTGTGCCGAGAAGTTGAACTGTAAAGTGCGATCCTGCGTCAGGAAGACATAGGAATGGGATGCCTACTGCGAGTGTGCCCCATACGCCGACAACACCGTGAACAGAGATAGCTCCAACTGGATCGTCGATCTTGATTTTATCAAAGAACATAACAGCAACTACTACGAGTGCGCCACCGATGCCACCAGCAATGGATGAACCGAGAAGTGAGAATTGGTCCGCACCAGCTGTGATTCCAACTAGTCCTGCGAGGATGCCGTTAAGCGCCATCGAGAGGTCTGGCTTTTTAGTGATTACCCATGAAACTAGAATGGCGATTAGTCCGCCAGATGCTGCACCGAGCGCTGTTGTAACTGCTACATATGAAATGCCTGCTGGGTCTGCTGAGAGTACAGATCCACAGTTAAAGCCGAACCAGCCGAACCAGAGGAGAAGAGCTCCAATGTTAGCAAGAGGTAAGTTGGATGGGAGGATTGGCTTGACGCCATTCTTAGTGTACTTGCCAACACGTGGGCCGAGAATCAGAACACAAGCAAGTGCAGCAAATCCACCAAATGCGTGAACTACTGAAGATCCAGCGAAATCGTAGAAGCCTGCAGCGTCGAGCCAGCCTTCACCCCACTTCCAGCCACCAGTGATTGGGTAGGCGAAACCGACGATTAGAACAGCGAAGATCATGAATGAGCTAAGCTTAACCCGCTCTGCAACTGCACCAGAAACGATAGTTGCAGCTGTTGCAGCGAACATTGCCTGGAAGATGAAGTCAGCCCATCCTGTTTGGCAGAGAGCTGTGCCGCCATAAGAGAGATCATTTCCTTCATTGCCAGCCATTGAGAGTGGGCCGCCAATCGCGAAGATGCTATCAACTGTCCAGTTGCCAAGAGGGTACATCGCATTGAAGCCCCATACTGCATAGAGAAGAAGTCCAGAGCAGATGATGAAGACGTTTTTGAAGAGAATATTGACAGTGTTCTTGCGTTGGCACATGCCTGACTCAATGGATGCGAATCCAAGGTGCATAATGAATACTAGGAATGCGCAGAGTAGAACCCAAACGGTAGAAAGACCGAAAAATGGTGAATCTTCATAACGATCATAATAGCCTTCAGCAGCTGAAATCTGCTCTGCAGTAAGGCTGTCTGGAGTACCACCAAACTGCATGTATTTGTAGATGTCTTTACCAATGATGTCTAAAGATCCCTCGCTGTAGTCAGCGTGCTCAGGATCTAGCATTTCGGAGGTGATCTGGAATTCCTCAGCCTTCGGGTCGATAATTTCAGCGTTTACAGTTGTGTTGAGCGCTAGTAGCGACATGACCGCTGCCAGAATCAAAGAGAACGAGTAGTTTAGTTTAGTCTTCATTAAGATAATTGTTTATTATGAACAATGGGATTGTAGCATCTACTGTGCCAACTATTGGTGTAGCTAAATATATTTTTTTTGATGAATTAAATTCATTGTTTTGTTAAGCCCTATGCCATGGAAAAACAATCCACATTGAAAAGGGTAGTACTGACAGTAGCTGCGGTATTGGGGAGCTCATTACTGGGCTATGGTCAAGAGACTGGGGGAGCGAGTATTGACACTGGCGATACAGCGTGGATGCTGACTGCCACTTTGTTGGTTCTTTTGATGTGCTTACCTGGCCTTGCTCTTTTTTATGGAGGTCTGGTTCGCTCTAAGAATGTGTTAAGTATCTTCGTCCAATGTTTCGCGATGGCCGGTGTGATGTCACTGCTATGGGTTGCACTTGGCTACTCTGTTGCAGCAGGCTCGGGTGATGGGAGTAATGCTTATTTTGGATGGGATAGCAATTTTCTCTTCCTAAAGCACATAAATGAGGGGCTGATAATGGAGGGAGGCACTATTCCTGAGAGCGTCTGGGTTACGTTTCAGATGACGTTTATAATAATAAGCCCTGCTATTATAGTAGGAGCTTTCGCTGAGCGTATGAAGTTTAGCGCAGTGCTGATCTTTACTGTCTTATGGACAGTCTTGTCCTATTTACCGATGTGGCACATGGTTTGGGGTGGAGGACTCTTTAATGGAGGTGATGAAGGGAACTGGCTAATGGGGGCGCATCAGCACGCGCTCGACTTTGCCGGAGGAAATGTGGTGCATATCAATGCTGGTATTGCTGGTCTCGTGGCTTGTTTATTTGTCGGTAATCGTAAGGGGTTCCCCGGGCCGACATTGGTACCGCACAATGTTCCTTTCGTTTTGATTGGTGCCGCTCTGCTTTGGGTTGGCTGGTTTGGTTTCAATGCAGGTTCGGCAGGCGGAGCCAATGGAAGTGCTGGTATGGCTATGCTAACTACTCAGATAGCAACAGCAGCAGCGCTGGTTGTTTGGATGGGTATTGAATGGTTGGTTTCTAAGAAGCCTACAGCAGTTGGTGCAGCGACTGGTGCCGTTGCAGGTTTGGTTGCTATTACTCCTGCCGCGGGTTCCACTGATATAATGGGAGCTATGGCTATTGGTGCCATTTCTTCGATCGTCTGCTATCTAGCGGCCACGAAGCTTAAGCATAAGTTTAACTACGATGATAGTCTCGATGTATTTGGGGTGCACGGAGTCGGTGGTATTGTGGGGGCACTTCTAACAGGTGTATTTATTCGTGAAGGTTTTGATGGTCCCGTTGGAGGCTGCATGCAGCTTTGGGTTCAAGCTAAGAGCGTGATTATCACGGCAGGGTGGAGTGCTGTGGCAGCCAGCATAGCTCTGACTGTTGCAAAATTTTTATGCCGAGGCTTACGTGTTGATGAAGACGTAGAACATGGTGGTTTGGACCTCTCTGATCACGGTGAAGAAGCTTACGGCTCAGATAGTTAAGGGCTTGATTTAATTGATCGGAATAATCATGCTATCTTAATGACATCGGCTCTCTCCCTTGGGAAGTCTGGGAAGTTTTAAAAAAGAAATATGACAAAATTGTTATTTTTTTGTTTTACCTCACAATCTGATGTGCTAACAAACAACCGTTATGAATAACAAAATTACATTATCCCTACTCGGTGGTGCACTTGTTTCTGGTTCTGCATTTGCAGGCGAAGTAGTCGCTCCACTCGTTGAAGTATCTCCTTCATACGAAGCTGACGTCACAGTCGGCGCACACTCAGACTACATCTTCCGTGGTGCACGTCTCGGTACTGATCTAGTTGATTCAGCAGTCAACGTATCCAAGTCAGCTTGGGGTCTCGACTTCACAGCAGGCGCTTGGTACGGTTCTTTCGTAAACGACGGCGATAATATTGACGAGCTTGACCTTACATTCGGTGTGAGCAAAGACTTCGGATTCGCTCGTTTCAACACTGGTTATATTCACTACAATGCTGACAGCGGCACTGCTAACGAAGAGCTCGCAGAAGTGTACGTTGGATTCAGCAAAGACCTTTGCTACGGGTTGAGCTCTAGCCTCACTTACTTCATCGACGCTTCAGGTGAGCTTTCATCAGATGAAGGTGACAACAACGGTTACTCCGAGCTTTCACTCGCTAAGTCAGACCTCTTCCTTGAAGGTCTCACACTCAGCAACGACCTTGGTTATCTTGTAGAAAAAGGTCAGCTTAGCCACAACACAACCACACTTGGTTACGATTACTCTCTCTCTGAGAACGCAACAATCACACCATACATCGCTTACACTTGGGAGCTTGACGCTCTTGAAGAGCACGCATCATTCACAGAACGTGAGCAGAACCGTTTCTACGGTGGTGTAGCTCTTACAGTTAGCTTCTAATATAAGTTAATTAGTACACACTAATTTATGCGGGTAAGACTTCGGTCTTGCCCGTATTTTTTACACTTAAAAGCCGCAACGAAGGGCAATCGTCGCGGCTTTTGCTTTAGAGGGGTGTATGGCGAGGCTAGGCCATCATGATGCCCTTACGAGAGGGATTCTTGGCTGCATCTAGCAGTAAATTTGTGTGCTCGAGCCAAGCGCGTCGATCGGCTTCGTTCAGTGCATCGGTCATGCTCATGCCGCTCTTGAATAGTAACTTGTATGCACTTTTGATGTCTTTACGCTGCTCTGGGGTGAGAGCAGCACGGCGCAAGCCAATGTTGTTGAGGCCGGCCAGATTATTTTGACCATGAGCCATGCAGTAGGGGGGGATGTCTTTGGTGATGGCGGCATTGCCTTGGCAGATAGCATAGTCGCCGATCTTGATAAACTGGTGGAAAC
>NZ_JBDOPO010000226.1:0-4971 GCF_039830215.1 Rubritalea sp.
GGAGCCAGTGCTGATACTAATCAGCATCTGGGCCGTTGTTCAAGTTAAGCGGTGCACTTCCGGTTTGAATCCAAGCAATTTTTAAAACACAGTGCTTTGCTAGTTGTACTTCTGATCGTAATTTTTGCGTTCAACGTCTATTCCTGCAGTAGCATGCAGGGTGTACTGCATGACCCACCAGATAGAGATATGCGTAAACAATTTACGACATAGAGTTATTTCACCTGACAATATGCAGGCTGTGTGTGTGTGTGTAGAAAGGACTGGCGATCTTAAAGAAAACTATGCAGCATTGACCATAATATCAGGTTTACCCACCAGTAATCAACTCGGAAAGCTTTGGACTGATAAGGGGATCCCCTCACATCTGGACGGTTATAATTAACCATAATATTTCACTGAAAACCAATAACTAACACTATCACAATCGAAGGTCACCAGTTCTATGGCTAATATTGAGTTTAGAGTAAACTCAGCTCATGGTGAACTTCGAATGCTTTACATAATACGCTTTCTAACGGCGTTTTCTTGCTTATGCTCCCAGCCTACAATCTCACTTGATGGACGACTGCGCCTGCTCCAGGAATGCTTGGATGTAGTCTATGTCGGCGTCTTCTTGGCGGACGCCTAGGTAGATTTTCTTTTGCACGCCTATCTTACCTAACTTCACTGGGTGAATGTCATATCTCTCAGAGAATTCGTTCACCATCCAGCGCGGCAATGCGGTGACGCCTCGGTCACAGGCGACCTTCTGGATCATGATTTCGGTGGTTTCGATCAGCTTCTGTCTTTTCACTGTCCGCCCTACAGGAGTGAGGAAGTCAGAAAAGATATCCAACCTATCTGAACACACTGGATAGGTGAATAAGGTTTCTTCCCCTAAGTCTTCAGGCTCTACATGATCATAATCCTTATAAGGATGCTGCCCACTCACTACCAAAACCTGTTCGTAGTCGAACACGGGAACAAATTTTAGCTGCCTCTTGAGAACTGGGTCAGGTGTAACAATGATGTCGATTTCATGAGCTAACAACGCCTCCATGGCGGCGAACTGAAATCTCTGGATGACATCTAAATCGACCGACGGCCAATCCTTTAGGTAGGAATTAGTAATAGTCTGTAGCCATTTATAGCAAGGATGGCACTCCATCCCAATTCTAAGCAAGCCACGCTCACCTCTACTAAATTGCACAAGCTGGCTCTCGGTGCGGAGAAATTGTGGGATGAGACGCCTCGCAGTATTGAGTAAATGTTGACCAGCTTGTGTCGGGAAGAGCTGCCTGCCCTTTCTTTGCCAGATTTGCACACCTAGTTGATCCTCTAGTTTGCGGATACTATGACTCAATGCTGATTGAGTGAGATGTAGTGACTCAGCTGCAGCCGTCATGCTGCCTTCTTTTTCTACAGCGAGGATAATCTCTAGATGTATGCGCTCTAAATATGTCATAGCTATGCATGATATTTACTCATGGATTGATGAGTAACCACCATTTTTATTCATCGGTCAATCCTGTTATGGTCAACCATCAAAGCAAAAGGAAGCAGAGAATTCCTATGCTCAGTGCTCGCCGAGCGACATTTCAAAGAAAATAAACAAAGCAATGAACACACTAGAGTCTCAAGAAAAAGAATACCAGATTAGCTCCAAAAGCGATTTCAGCTACAGTATCAAGACAATTTGTTTCGATGAAGACTATCAGCCTTCCGACAACACACGCATCACAACCAACTTTGCCAATCTCGCACGAGGTGAAAGCCGACTAGAAAACTTGCGAAGCACATTGAGAATGGTGAATAGCCGCTTCAATGCTCTGGCAGCTTGGGATAACCCTACGGCGGACAGATACTCGGTCGAACTAGAAATCGTCTCAGTAGATGTCGATATAAAAGGAAATGGACAAAACTTCCCCTCCATTGAGATTCTCAAAACCAGCATTTTTGACCATAAAACTAATAAGCAAATTGAAGGAATTGTAGGAAACAACTTCTCCTCTTACGTTCGTGACTATGATTTTAGTGTGCTACTCCCAGCTCACATCAAAGCTCAAGAGAGATTTTGCATTCCCGCAAATTTTGGGGAGCTCCATGGAAAGCTCTTCCAAGACTTCATCACCTCAGAAACGTACCAGGAGAACTTTAGTAAACCACCTGTCATATGTCTCAGCGTTTCGGACAAGAAGACCTACCACCGCACACACAACCAACACCCATTGTTAGGCGTCGAATACCAACCAAACGAGTCTTCTCTAACCGAGCAATACTTTAAGAAAATGGGCTTTGACGTCCGCTACTTCATGCCACCTAACAGCGTGGCTCCACTAGCGTTTTACTTCTTCGGAGATCTGCTCAGCGACTACACGAACCTAGAACTTATCAGCACGGTCAGCACGATGGAGACGTTCCAGAAGATCTACCGACCAGAAATCTACAACGCCAACTCAGTTGCCGGAAATCAATACCAGCCTAATCTAACACACCCAGACCACTCGCTCACCCCAATCGTCTATGACCGTGAGGAGCGTAGCCAGTTGGCAGTGAAACAGGGAAAGTTCACTGAAGAAGCCTTCATCAAACCTTACGAGTCCATCCTCACACAATGGACTGAAGCTTGCGCGATTTAACCTCATGTGGTGTGCGTGTGCCTCAACACCGTTCACCTAAATTCTTTCAAAAAAAACTACTCACCATTGTATTATGCAAACACTATTCCCGACTTCCACCACCGGAAGCCTACCTAAACCCTCTTGGATCGCTGAACCAGAAAAGCTATGGTCACCGTGGAAGTTACAAGGCTCAGAACTCACTTACGGTAAACTCGACGCCCTACGCGTGTCTATTCAAGAGCAACAAAATGCTGGACTGGATATAATTTGTGATGGCGAGCAAACACGACAGCACTTCGTAACTACGTTCATTGAGCAGCTCGATGGAGTTGACTTCGAGCAGCGCGAGACGGTGAAAATCCGCGACCGCTACGATGCCAGCGTACCAACAGTCGTCGGTTCCGTAAGTCGGCCAAAGCCGGTATTCATTGAGGACGCAAAGTTTTTGCGCCAACAGACGACTCAACCGATCAAATGGGCACTGCCTGGACCGATGACTATGGTAGACACTCTCTACGACGCACATTACAAGGACCGCGAAACACTCGCCTGGGAATTTGCCAAACTTCTCAACCAAGAAGCAAAAGAGATCGAGGCTGCGGGCGTTGACATTATCCAGTTTGATGAGCCCGCATTTAACGTGTTTTTCGACGAAGTGAATGCATGGGGTATCACCTGCTTGGAGAAAGCTATCGAAGGTCTCAAGTGTGAAACTGCCGTACATATTTGCTATGGCTACGGAATCAAGGCGAACAATGACTGGAAGAAGTCGTTGGGATCAGAGTGGCGACAGTATGAAGAGATCTTCCCAAAACTCCAGCAATCCCACATAGATATTGTCTCGCTCGAGTGCCAGAACTCCCATGTACCGATCGAACTGATCGAGTTGATTCGAGGCAAAAAGGTCATGGTCGGCTCTATTGATGTGGCGAGCGATACCATAGAAACACCGGAAGAAGTAGCGGCAACGATTCGCGAAGCACTTAAATATGTGGACGCCGACAAGCTCTACCCGACCACTAATTGCGGAATGGCTCCCCTGTCACGTGAAGTTGCTAGAGATAAACTCAATGCCTTGTCGGCTGGTGCCGCAATCGTGCGAGCAGAACTCGCTTCCACCTACACATACTAACTTTTTCTAACTACAGACCACAAAAATGCCACAAAAAACCCTTGTTGAAGAGTTGGTCAAATTTCTGTTTAAACTGCGAATTCTATACCCCCCTCTTCCACTCTCTGAGCATTCGCGGACACCTTGGTGAAGATTGTCATCGAATAATATGATCGAATTTATAGAAAACAACCTCCACTCCCTTTTGGGATTGGTGGCGACAGGAGTATTCGCTGGCCTTTTAGCAGGGTTGCTAGGAGTCGGCGGCGGCATCATCATTGTACCGGTGCTGTTTTTTCTATTCCAAAGCTATGGGGTATCGGCAGAATCCGCAATGGCAATAGCAACGGCTACTTCACTTGCCACAATCATCCCTACTTCGATTAGCTCGATCCGTTCTCACCACCGAAAAGGTAATGTGGACTTTGGGCTCATCAAGAGCTGGGCGGTATTTATCCTTATTGGTGTAATTACTGGGAGTTGGCTAGTGACGCGCGTTGATGGAACTTGGCTCACTGGCCAGTTTGGTGTGATAGCGACCCTATCCGCACTCAACATGCTGCTAAGAACAGGTAAACCTGTTCTCTTCCAACAATTGCCCGGTAGATATGGACAGACAATGATGGCAAGCTCTATTGGCTTTTTCAGCTCAATGGTTGGGATCGGAGGTGGCACAATCTCAGTCCCCTTACTGACTATCTGTAACTACCCAGCCCATAAGGCCGTGGGAACTGCCGCTGCAATAGGGCTAATCATTTCGTTACCAGGTACGCTAACAATGCTGGCATTTGGTATCTCACCAGATGATGCTCCAGCGGGCACATTGGGATTAGTCAATCTATTCGGCTTGGTTTGCATTGTCCCGCTAACCGTAATCTTCGCTCCTGTCGGCGCATCACTAGCAGCCAAATTGGATGCATTAAAACTCAAAAAGGTCTTTGCAGTGGTATTGCTGATCACAGGTCTACGAATGTTAGCCCAACTATACCTATAAGCTAGCTCCGCATGTGAGCGCCTATGAACGAGATCCTATTAGCCTCCCGCACTCATTTTATTCCTAGAATCTCAACCAAACAAGGAGGTGGCTATTTTTACAACTCTACTATGTGCTCTTTCCCATTCGCTGGAATCTCAGGACGCGGTTCATCATTTTATCGCCTTCGAGCAACTACTTATAGGTGAAGTGGTCTCCTAAACGTTGCCAGTGATTTGCAGTTTATATTGAAATCCTGACAGCTCTATCGATGACGAGTTATT
>NZ_JBDOPO010000325.1:0-4958 GCF_039830215.1 Rubritalea sp.
CGCAAATTTGCTAAATTTTGTGATCAATTGCAACTGTCTAGAGTTTTTTAGATGAGCAACACTAGTTTTTGAAAGGTGTGTGACTAGCTAGCGTGCTCCCCTTTTTAAGGTGTGAGGACATAGCTCCAGTAATAACTTATGTTAAAAGTGTGCGAGACAAAATGGCAGTACCAATGACACATAGGATGTAGGCAATGATAGCCTAGTGAGCACAAAAAATGGCGGCAACAAATTCAGTTAGCATAATGATGCCGGCCATGACTCTACTATAAGATATGTGATTTTGGTTAGCTGCGGCACTTGGCGATTAAGCCTTCTAGGTAGTTTGTAATTTCAAGTAGACCGGTCGTGTAGTCGTTGGCTGGAAGGCAATTTAGGTTGTCGCGAGCCTCATCCAGCATATCGATAGCAGTATCTAGTGCAGACTCGATAGAAGCTTTGTATGCAACATCTCCGACTAGTCCTTCGAACTCCAAAGGCTTCTGATCTTTGATGTTTTTCTGAAGCTGCTTCTTAGTTGCAGCTGGCGCGGTTTCCAGAAGGTTGAGAAGAGGGAGAGTCAGCTTTCCTTTTTCCAGATCAGTACGAAGAGTCTTGCCGACATTGTCTTCCGTTCCGACTAGGTCGAGGCAGTCGTCATAGATTTGGAATGCAGTGCCTAGCTTTAGACCATAGTCGTAAACTTTTGCTTCGGTGTCAGCGTCCGCACCTGATAATGAGGCTGAGATGCCAGCTGAGGCTGCAAAGAGCGCGCCAGTTTTCATGGCGATGATGCGAAAGTATTCTTCCTTCGTTAGGCTGAGGTCAAAGCGGCGTTGGGTCTGAATGACTTCCCCTTGGCAAACTTCCCGGGAAGCGGTGCCGACCTTACGGCAGATGTCGATGCAACCGAACTCTGTTGCTAGTAGCAGTGCGTGAGAAAATAGAGCGTCACCTAGTAAAACTGCCATGCCATTTCCCCATTTGGCATTGGGAGTGGGAGTTTTGCGGCGAGTGTCAGCTTCATCGATGATGTCATCGTGAACCAGAGTAGCCATGTGTATAAGCTCGGAAATAACACCAATCTTGAGGTTGTCGTCAGATATTTTTCCCAGAGAACCACCAGCAAGAATGGCGAGGGCGGGGCGGATACGTTTGCCGCTCGTGTTGCAGATGTAGTCGATGAATGGCTCAACTTCAGAGTCAAACGCTTTGACTTGCTCAGAGATCTGCTTTTCAACCTGTTTGATTTCCTTACGGACTAGATCGAATGTGATGCGTCCTTTTGAGTCGGAAAATGGTTTTAGGAGTGCCATGTGTTTTGTGTAGTAAGGGAAGAGCTTTGGTTGAATTTTCCACAGTCGGAGCCCAGATGCAACCGTAATCGTCTCTTTAGCTGTGACCAAAGAAGTATCGAGCGCTCTCGAGAATGCCATGCGCTGTCTCAGCTACATTGAGGCCAGTCGTCTGAAGATGTAGATGTGAGACCTCTTGGTATATGTCATTACGTTGTTCGAGCATTTTTTCGATAGTTTCCCGTGGGTTTTCAGTTTGCAGTAATGGCCGATTGTTGTTGCGTGATGTACGCTCAAGAAGTGTCTCGGTATTCGCATCGAGCCAGACTACATACCCAAGTTCACGTAGCAGTGGGCGGTTTTGTTTTTTCATTGGTAATCCACCACCAGTGGCGATAATGTGGTGGGTTACACCCTCGCTAAGGAGTTGTTCTATAGCTTGGGTTTCACAAGTGCGAAAGAAGCTCTCGCCTCGGAGTGAGAAAATGTCCGCAACGCTGAATTTCTCATGTTCTTCTATTTTAGTGTCTGTATCGATCAGCGGGTAGCTGAGGAGCTTGCCAAGCTCACGGCCGATGGTTGACTTTCCCGAACCCATAAAACCAACTAGGATGATATTCCTAGCTGGTATGGTGTTCGTCGTTTCTGCATTCATAACGCTAGTGTAGGAAAGATTGTTAGCATGACCAGAGCGGAGATGACATAAATGTTGTTCGTGCTAGCTGAGGCGAATCATGTCCTTAATGAATTGTTTCCAAAGGAAGCAAAGTCCTCGAAATGAATAGCGGAATTTACCATTCTCGGTGATTGCGATAATGCCAGTGTCGAGATTGTGGTTAATTTGGTCACGTATATCATTCTCAACTTCCACGTTGAGTATGTCTGGGTCTGGCATCATGAGGTTGTCGAGCGCGCCACCTTTTCTTGTGATAAATCGCTTGTGGTTGTCGAGCGATTGTTTCAACGAGCAATGGCGGCATGCTATTTGGTTCGATGCCACATCGGGGCAATTTTTCAGGGTTGGGGAAAAGGGGAAATTGCTGGTTCGGTAGATTTTTCCATCACTAGCACGGGAAGAGATAGTGACGTATGAAAAGGCTACATTTGCCTGTTTACAGAGGCAGACAGTAACGACTGCGCGCTCTTCTGGGTGCCAGTAAAAGCTATAATGTTGTGCGGAGCCTGCCCAGTTCCAAGTGTAGTCTGAGCTGTGCTCGAAATCTAGGGATTCGAGTTCATCTATCATATGTGCAGCTTCAGGGAATTGCTGGAGCCTTGGGCATCTTTCCTCATGAAGGTGGTTTTCTAGTGGTAAGCGTAGTTTACGTATTCTAGAGCAAAGTTCGATCCATGGGAGGAAAAACCAGACGAATATTGAAGCTATAGAAAGTGGGATATTTCCTGATAAAAAGTAGACGATAGATCCACTGGCAAGAAGGTAGACTAGGGCGCCGATCTTTCTAAAGACGCGACGCCGACAGGAGCGCAGAGCCATGCCGATGAGGATGATGCCAATAACTGTAAGAGATTCGTGCATGAGCGTGGAGTTTTACTGCTGCGGGGGACAGCAGGAGCGATATAGATTCGCTCAGAAATACGTCAAGAGCAAGGTGAGTGTAAAAAAATCATTGTGAGAACGGTGTGCTTGAATAGATTGTGGTTATGGCGATCGAGTCTTATGAAGAGTTTTTACCAGAAGTGCACTCAAGTGCCTTCATTGCAGCGAGCGCTGATTTGATTGGCCGCGTGTCAGTGGCGGAGGAATCGAGTATTTGGTACAATGCAACTCTGCGGGGAGATATTAACAAGATTGTGATAGGGCCTCGTTCAAACGTGCAGGATAATGCCGTCATTCACCTTTCGGATGATTTTGGCACACACATTGGTGAGTATGTGACGGTTGGTCATGGAGCTATAATTCATGCTGCGACAGTGAAGGACGAAGTACTTATTGGTATGGGGTCCTGCGTTTTAGATGGAGCGGTGGTAGGTGAGCGCTCTATTATCGGAGCAAATGCTCTAGTGACTAGCGGCACAGTTATTCCCCCTGGGTCTCTAGTGATGGGTTCACCAGCAAAAGTGGTGAAACTCCTAGATCCCGTGGAGCAAGGGAAGATTAAGTTCTGGGCTGAAAAGTATCTGGTGCAGTCACGTAAATATTTAGCACGCTAGGATTATGTCAGCAGCAGTAGTGCGAGTAGAGCCAGTAGCGCTTATGCCAACTCAGGCTGGCTGTGCCGTTTTCCTCGGTGATGGCGAAAAGGTGATCGTCTTTTATGTTGATCCTTCAGTTGGAGCATCGATCAATATGGCTTTAGCTAATGACTCTGCGCCCCGGCCATTGAGTCATGACCTCTTTACGGATTCTCTGAAAGCGATGGGAGCCCGGATGATGCGTGCGTTGATCGTGAAGGTGGAAGGGGAAGTGTATTTCGCGCGCCTTTTTCTTGAAGCTCAGAATGAGGTGATGGAGCGAAAAATTATCGAGCTAGATGCACGTCCTAGCGATTGTATTGCTATGTCCGTGCGTTGTGGTGCTCCTTTGTATTTTCTTAAAGAGATATGGGATACACTCGACGATATGGCTGATGTTTTAATTAAGATGCAGGCTGATGAAAGTTCCTAACCAATCGTTCTTTTAAATTTTAAGTTGATTATTGGAGACTAACATCTATGTCCTTGAGCAATGAATACGCTTATTGCCGCATTTGATATGTCAGCTCTAGCAGCTCAAGGAGCTGATTGGGGGGTGAGGATTCTACTGGCTCTGGTAACACTCGTAGTTGGCTGGAAAGTCGCGGGTTGGTTCGGGATCATAGTTGGGAAACAGCTCGATAAAAAAGGGGTTGATGCTACGGTGAAGCCTTTTGTCTGCACTCTAGTTTCTACCTTGATTAAGGTTGGAGTTGCAGTTTCGGCAGTAGAAACCGTTGGAATCCAGGCGACTTCATTTGCTGCGATATTTGCGGCAATGGGGCTCGCTGTAGGTATGGCTCTAAGTGGTACTCTACAGAATTTTGCTGGAGGTGTGATGCTTCTCATTTTCCGCCCGTTCAAGGTCGGCGATGTGATCGAGACGCAGGGCTACACTGGTTGCGTGAAGGAGATTCAGATTTTTCAGACAATTATGCTCACGCCTGACAACAAAATGATCCATCTGCCAAACGGTAAAGTTTCTAACGATTCAATGGTGAACTATTCGACCATGCCTGAGCGCCGTGTCGATTTCAGTTTTGGAATTGGGTATGGTGACGACATTGATCAAGCCCGCGAAGTGCTGAAGTCAGTCATTGCTGAGCACTCGGCAATCATCACTGATCAAGATGGACGCGAGCCCTTCATCGTTGTAGGGGAACTCGCTGATAGTTCAGTTAACTTTACGGTTCGAGTATGGGTGGAGGCCGCCGACTACTGGGCAGTGAACTTCTCTATGATCGAGAATGTAAAGAAAGCCTTTGATAAGGCTGGAATTTCTATCCCATTCCCTCAGCAAGATGTGCACATGCACCAAGTTAGTTAAGATTTAAAATAACCTCTAAACTAGAATGGCCTCACAGTGAAATGCTGTGAGGCCATTTTATGTAGATCTTGGATTCAAACCGGAAGTGCACCGCTTAACTTGAACAACGGCCCAGATGCTGATTAGTATCAGCACTGGCTCCACCGTTCAAAACCGAGCCTGTG
>NZ_JBDOPO010000242.1:0-4957 GCF_039830215.1 Rubritalea sp.
ACATTACGCTTCAGCTCTCGTCTGATCGTTGAGACGTTACGTCCGATCGTTGAAGCTATGGATGCGTTGGACTCGCCCTTGCGGCGTAGGATAGATATGATATGCCGCTCTTCGCGGCACAGATGTTTATAGGTCATGTGGCACAGACTCGGTTTTGAACGGTGGAGCCAGTGCTGATACTAATCAGCATCTGGGCCGTTGTTCAAGTTAAGCGGTGCACTTCCGGTTTGAATACAAGGGCAAAATAAAGCTGTTTGCCTTGCTAGGTTGTTGGTATTCGTCCCAAATGAATTTACATCATCTAGAGCTCTTCTACTATGTTGCTAAATATGAGGGCATCACAGCTGCAGTTAGAAATATGTCCTATGGTATTCAGCAACCTGCTGTGAGTGGGCAAATCCTCCAGCTCGAGGATGAACTGGGTGTGAAGCTTTTCAGCCGTCGTCCATTCGCACTCACACCGGCAGGCGATATGTTATATGATTTTGCTTATCCTTTTTTCGCTGGCCTACCAGATATCGAGGAACGATTGAAAGGTGAGGACGGTAAGCACCTTCGTATATCGGCCTCTGCATCGGTGTTGGGTAATCATCTGCCCCAAGTGTTAGAGAGGTTAAAGCTTAGCAAGCCGGATCTCAAGCTGACATTGAAAGAAGTGGAGCCATCGGATGTGTATAATCAGCTCACTACTCAGCAGGCTGATATTGCACTTACTGTACTCCACGGTCGGTTAAGTGAGGGGCTGAGGTCGATCGAGCTAATGACGATACCCCTAGTATTACTAGTACCCTCAACTTGCAAGGTGAGGTCGCTGAATGATCTTTTGCGTGAGGGTGATGACGGTAAACTTGAATCAAAATTGCCACTAGTAGGGCTACCTCCACATGAGGCTCTCAGTCAAATTTTTCAAGACGGTCTAAATAAGTTGAATGTTGATTGGCAGCCATCGATGGAGGTGAATGCACTAGATTTGATTCAGAAATATGTCAGCCGTGGTTTTGGAGCAGGCATAGGTGTTGGTATACCTGGTGTGGAGCCAATTGATGGTGTTGATGTTATCTCACTCGACGGCTTTTCTCCACTGGTCATTGGTGGAATCCACCAAGGGAAGATGAAGCCTATTGTTCGGAGCTTTTTAAAGACAGCCCAAGAGTTCATCGAGGGTTTCCCAGCTAGATAGATTCATTGAATCTCCGAATTCGGCTTGCGCTGAGATGTTCCATCACTACACTTCCGCTTATGGCAATTGAGAGCATAAGTAAACGCCCGGCAATCCTTATCCTTGGAGCTCCAGGCTCAGGTAAGGGGACTCAAGGTAAAGCGCTGGGGATGATTCCGCGCTTCTTCCACTGCGCCTGCGGCGATGTATTCCGTTCACTCGACACTCGCACCGAGTTGGGACAACAATTTGTAGAGTATTCTAGTAAAGGACAACTAGTTCCAGACGAGCTGACCATTCAACTGTGGGAAGCACAAATTCAAAATTGGAAAGATAGCCATGTATATTTCCCTGATACGGACTTTCTTATTCTTGATGGTATTCCACGCAATGTGAAGCAAGCTGAAATCCTCAAGGACCACATTGAAGTACATCATATTTTCCATTTATCCTGTCCCGACCGCAACGAGCTAGCGCGTCGTATGCGCAAGCGTGCCCTTCGAGAGAACCGTATGGATGATGCTTCTGATACGGTTATCGAAGATCGCATCCGCACTTACGAAGCGGAGACTAAGCCAATTCTTGATTTCTATCCAGACGATATCCGCACTGACATCGATGCATCTCAGCAGCCGGTCAAAGTGATGCATGATATTATCGCCAAGATTACCACGCTTCCAGTCTTCAAGGAGATGGACAAGGTCTCCGTCTAATAAGAGTCTTAATAATTCTTTCTAAAAGGGCTGCCTTGGCAGCTCTTTTTTTGTACAAGTAATCAGCACTCATTTCTATGTCTAGTAAACGCATCGTCTATATGGCAACTGGGGATATAGCTATCCCCGCATTCAAGGCTCTCGTTAACGAGGGGATTTACAACACTGTGGCTCTCATCACTCAGCCAGATAAGCCTGTTGGTCGAAAGCAGGTCCTTACACCTCCAAAGATCAAGACGATTGCAGTAAACTCTGGTGTACCAGTCCTGCAGCCAGCGCGTGTCAAAAATGAGGATGAGTTACAATTGTTACGAGATCTCAAGCCTGACATCATAGTGGTCATGGCTTATGGGCAAATACTGCCGAAGTCGCTACTGGAAATCCCGAATGTGGCCATCATCAATCTTCATGCGAGTCTTTTGCCTAGGCATCGAGGAGCTTCCTGTATCCAAGCTGCAATTGACCAAGGAGATCTAGAGTCGGGCATGACTGTAATGTATGTTACAGAGGGGCTCGATGAGGGTGATATTATTTTAAAGAGGCCATTTAAGCTCGCACCTGGAATAACTGGCGGTGATCTACATGAGATATTGGCGAATGATGGACCTGCCGCATTAATTGAGGCGCTAGAGCTTCTTTTCTCTAATGTTGCGCCACGCCAACCGCAAGATGACGCGCTTTCAAATTACGTCCCTAAATTGATGCGTAGTGATGGTGAGATTGACTGGAGTCAACCTGCTAGCGTTATAGAGCGTAGAATTCGCGCTTATGACCCATGGCCTGGGACATCGACTAGCTACAAAGACTCAAAAGGACGATCAAAGCGACTCAAGGTCTTCCCGCAAACTGAGGTACAGGAAACTGCTAGTGGAACATCAGGTGAGATCATTTCAACAGAAAACGGCCTAGTTGTTGCTTGTGGGGATGGTGCGCTTAAAATCGCTGAACTTCAGCCAGATGGTAAGCGTCGCATGTTGGCTAGTGATTTCTTGCAAAGTTGCCAAATCTCATCTGGAGATACCCTCGGTGAATAGACGACAGAAACTCAACACCTAATTAATAATTGACGATGAAGGATTTAGAACCAGTATTAAAAATGCAAGTAGTTGAACTTTGCAATAAGGCTGTAGAAGCTCAAGAAGAAGAGCGCTACCATGCATCTAATCGAGACCTCCACAAGGTGTTTGCATTGCTCCCAGAGCCAAAGGCTGAGTGGAAAGCATACACTTGGTTGATTGCCAGCATTGCGGATAATTATTTCGAGCAGGATGAGCACCAAGATGCATTTGATAAGTTCGAAGAGGTTTTCAGTATAGATGCCACATCCAACGACAATGCCTACCTCTGCCTGCGCCGCGGCCAGTGCGCTCTTGAGCTATCTCACGAGGGTTTAGCTAAGGAGTTACTCCAGAAAGCATTTAAGCTAGAGGGTAAAGAGCTTTTCGAGGGGGAACACTCAAAATACCTCAAACTAGCAAAACAAGCATAACTGATATGGCCCGCGAATATAAACTAAGCCCGAAGCAAAATGCCGGGACTCAGTCAGGAATAGATTATCAGGCTGAGCTTAACGAGCAGCAGCTCGCTGCCGTATCCTCGCGCCCTGGTCACGCTTTAGTTATTGCTGGAGCAGGGAGTGGAAAGACGCGAACTCTAACATACAGAGTTGCTTTTTTACTCGACCAAAAAGTTGCGGCTAAAAACATTCTATTACTTACTTTCACGAATAAAGCTTCGCGAGAGATGCTGGAGCGGGTCAAAGAGCTCATCCCTCAAGATACATCTGATCTGTGGGGGGGGACATTCCACTCTATTTGTAATCGTATCCTGCGTCGCCACGCTGACGAGTTGGGATTCACTCGCAGTTTTTCAATTCTCGATACAGATGACCAGAAGTCGTTAATGAAGCAACTCATTGACGATGCTAAAGTTGAAACGAAAGAGCGTCGATTTCCAAAGCCAGATGTGTTGCTTAGTATTTTTAGTCTCTGTGAAAACACCCACTCCAGCGTTGAGGATGTTATAGATTGTAATTATTCCTATTTTCAGGAATGGGTCGATGACATCAAGAGACTTCAGCGAGCTTACACCAAGAAAAAGCTGGAAACCAATTGCATGGATTTCGACGATCTTTTGGTCCTCACGCTAAAGTTGATGAAACAAGATGAAGACCTACGGGAGCTTTATCAGAGAAAATTCCGCTATGTTCTGGTGGACGAGTACCAAGACACAAATTCCACTCAGTGTGAATTGATCGACCTTTTTGTGGGAGAAAAAAATAGCCTTATGGTGGTGGGTGATGACGCGCAGTCTATTTATTCCTGGCGTGGTGCAGATATGGGGAATATTCTCACATTCCACGGGCGTTATCCTGACGCTAAGGTCTACAAGATTGAAACGAATTACCGTAGTCGCCCAGAGATTCTAGAGCTCTCTAACGCGGCTATCCAAGCTAATGAAAGTCAAATACCCAAAGAGCTTCGGGCATCGCGAGAGAAGGGGAGCATGACGCCAGCAGTTATTCCTCTGGCTGATCCTAAAGCTCAGGCTGATTTTGTAAGCCAGCGAATCCAAGATGTCATCGATGATGGGGTCGAGCCAAATGAGATTGCTGTACTGTACCGTGCTCATTACCAAAGTATGGAGGTTCAGATGGAGTTAACCACACGTGATATACCTTTTCAGATTACTTCAGGTTTGCGTTTTTTCGAGCAAGCTCACATCAAAGATGTGTCCGCTTTCATTCGCTTCGTGGTAAATAGGCGCGATGAGATCTGCTTCAAACGGATGGTGGGCATGCTACCTGGTATTGGACCAAAGAGTGCCGACAACCTATGGAGAGCATGGAGTGCTTTACCGATTAGTCAGCAAGATGAGCCACCTCTAGCATTTTCTGAGTACCTACTTGAAATGAAGGTTCCCAAGAAGGCTGCCGTCCATTGGGAGCAGCTCTGCTACACGCTCGATGAGTTGGTGACTCGCGAGGGGTATCAGCATCCATCGGATATGATCCTCAGTATCACCGAAGGGGTCTACGATGACTTCATGCGTGAAAGTTTTGATAACTACGAGCAGCGAAAGCAAG
>NZ_JBDOPO010000055.1:0-4936 GCF_039830215.1 Rubritalea sp.
GGCCGCTCGTCATGGCTAAGCCTAGAGCTAACCGAAGGTAAGAACCGACAGGTGAGGCGCATGACCGCAAAAGTAGGTTTCCCAACCCTACGTTTGATTCGCCATAAAATAGGAAACTTCGAGGCGTCTGACCTTAAAGTGGGAGAATGGCGTCTAATTAGTGACTGCGAGAGAGACCAGTTGTTTGACGGTTAGCCTCCTCCATTTTTTTCGCGGAGCAATACTATGTGTTGAGTCTTGGTGCTTGCTACAGACTGGTCAAACGTGTTAGGTTATTGTTTCTTTCTTCGCAAAATTCATCTATGGTTAAGCCAATAATACTCGGGACAGTCGGTGTGGGGGTCGCATTTCTTGTGAACTACGTCTACGAGACTTCGTCAGATGATGATATTTTCTTTCGTCTAGCAGTCACTGTATTTGCGGGGCTTTATGCAGGATTACTTTTCCTGATCTTTCTGCTTCCAGCTATCTCTGATGGGATAGCCCGCTTGATGTTTAGTGATCCAGGCGGCGTGGCTCAGACAGATGATGCGATGAGGGAATCTCGGGCTCTGCAGGCCCAAGGTGACTACGTTGGAGCTGTTGAATCCTTGCGTCAGGTAGTGACAGAGGACTCTCACAATCGTTTGGCATGGGCTGAAATGGCAAAAATTCAGACGAATCAGTTAGAAGATTCAGAAGGAGCGTTAGCTATGTTGACCGAAGCGTTGGATGGGCGTGAGTGGGAAGTAGATGATGCCGCTTTTTTCATGTTCCGTATTTCCGAAGTGCATTTAAAGAATATGGATAACCGAGACGCAGCAGTACAAATCCTGCAGCAAGTGTGTACTATTTTTCCTGAGACGCGGCATTCGGCCAATGCCACACACCAATTAAGAGAGCTGGGAGCGCTCTAAAATGAGCGGCTTTCGCTTGCTTGAAAATCAACTAGCCAGATGTCCACTGGCCGCTCCCGCCATAGCTGTCATTGCTGCAGTACTTTATGCTGACCAACCTTCGTGGTGGTCGGCATTATTATTTTTAGTAGTAGTACTTTTAGGTCTATGGAGTCGTAAGGGGATTAGCCTGGTGTGTGTTATTTTTGGCTGCATTGCCGGGTTTCATCATTCAGCCCAACTGAGAGAGCAAGAGGCCCTGGTTGAGGGCTATGGTAGTTGGTGGTCTGGGGATGTGTGGTTAGTATCTGAGGTGGAGAGGGGGAAGGCCCTTGTCGTGTCCGTGAGTGATCCCAAAGTGAAATTACGTGTATGGCTGCAGGAGCGTGATGCGGATTGGAAATTGGGCCAGCGTTTAAAGCTCAGTGGCCGTATGATTGAGCCGGTTACTCCGCTGAATCCACAGGTTTTTGATGAACGGCAATGGCTTCATAGAATGGGGGTGGCAGGGGTGCTAGTCTCTCGAAAATGTGAAGTGGTTGATGAAATCTCCTCAAGATTTCTGGTCCAAAGAGCGGCTCACTCCGTACGTGATGGATTGAGTCAGAGGTTGACGGTTGGGCTTGATCCCGATGGCGATGAATCCAAAATAATTCGGGCCATGACACTTGGTATAAGACCTGAGAATAGCACAGACTTATTGGCTGATTTCCGGCATAGCGGGGCGATCCATGTGTTTGCCGTGAGTGGTCTCCATGTGATGATGGTTGGAAGTATGGTGGCGGTTTTGCTGAAAGTATTCGGCTGTGGAAGGCGAGTATGGGTGCCATGTGTGATAGGAGTGATGTTCTTTTACGCCATGGTGACAGGAATGAGGCCTCCAGCCATGCGTGCTTCGGTGATGGGGGCTGTGTTGTTGAGTGCTTGGTTGGTACAGCGGAAGATTGTGCTAGCTAACAGCGTGGCTGTTGGCGTTATAGTGGCACTAATGTCGGACGGCCATATGCTTTTCCAACCTGGATTTCAGTTGTCCTTTGGAGTGTTAGTGGCGATAGTATTGTTGGGTGGATTGGTGACGAGATGCTTCCATTGGTTTAGCTACGTAGATCCATTTTTGCCGCGCAGTTTGTACACGCGTTGGCAAGAATGGAATTTGCGAGTGAGGAGAAAAGTACAGGGAGCGTTGGTGGTAGCGAGCTGTGCTTGGTGTGGGTCGTCACCACTGACGTGGATGCATTTTCGTTTGCTCGCTCCTATTTCCATCTTTGTTAGTTTACCCTTGGTACTACTGCTCTATTGCACCTTGATCAGCTCCGGAGTTTCCTTAGTGTTAGGTTTCGCGTGGTTGCCGCTCGGAGTGGGTGTGAACCAATGGAATGGGCACTTGGCACGAAGCTCTAAATCTATTGTTAGCCGCGCCGCACTCATTCCTGGTGGGCATGTGGTAGCGCGGGCGTGGAAGAATGGGGAAAGAGTAGTTATCTATGCTCTTCCCGATGGTGGAGCATCGGTTTACTTAGGAGTTGGTGGTGGGGCGATGCTAGATGTCGGTAGTGCAAGGAGTTTTGGTCGTGAGGTGTTTCCTAGCTTGAGCCAAAATGGAGCTAGAGTGGATAGCCTGATTCTAAGTCATGCTGATAGCCAGCATTGTGGTGGTGTGGAACAATTACTCGAGATGGCTAAACTCAAGCAATGCGTTATTCCTGAGCGCAGCGCGATGAGTAGCGGGTTTAAGGAGTCTGTGAGATGTCTTGAAGCGGCCGGAGTGAGAGTGAGTGAAACGCAAATAGGTGCCCGTTTACCTTT
Source organism: Rubritalea sp. (assembly GCF_039830215.1). Classification (NCBI taxonomy): domain Bacteria; kingdom Pseudomonadati; phylum Verrucomicrobiota; class Verrucomicrobiia; order Verrucomicrobiales; family Rubritaleaceae; genus Rubritalea; species Rubritalea sp. The sequence goes on from NZ_JBDOPO010000055.1 coordinate 2,682, forward strand.
GGATGATGATAGTTGGATAGAGGTGGTTTATGCGGCAAATCTCTCAGTGGGTCTAGCGGACGATAGATGCTTGGTGCTGCGACTGCACTGGTTAGGTTTGCGCGTTTTATTTATTTCGGATTCTGGCTACAAGTTTGAGCAATGGGTGTTAGAAAACAACGTGGACGTGGGCGCTGATGTTCTCGTGATAGGTAATCATGAGGGGGACGAGCAAGTGGGGAAGGATTTTATAGAAAAAGTAGGAGCGAAATGGGTCGTTAGTGGTAATGACCGTGAGGCGAATGAGGGAGCAAATGCGTATACTTTACGGCGATTGGGCGCCTTGACTCTGGAGAGAAAAAATGGGGAAGTCTCTTTATTCTCTGAACTCCAAGGTGAGTTGGGGCGAATAGGCAAGTAAGCGACAGGTAACCTGCCGATTTTGCGTTGGACATTGCGTGATGAGATGCGAGTTTTACCGCCGTAATCCAACCCACCTGTTGTTATTTTCACAAAGAATTTTAGTTTGCTCCTAGCCTTGCGCTACCTAAATCCGTTACGGACACATGTTTCGGTAATCACATTGATCTCACTGGCTGGTGTGGCACTAGGGGTGATGGTCTTGTTGGTCGTGATGTCAGTGATGTCAGGATTTGAGAATATGGTGAAAGATCGAGTCTTGGGAGAGGCACCACATATCACCGTGATGCGAAACCAACCTTGGGATATGCCTAATGAGGAGGGTGAGGTTGTTTCAGCTGAAGAACAATGGCGGACGCTTGAGTCTAAAATAGAAGAACTACCTAGTGTGGTGAGCGCGTATCCTTTAGTTCGAGATTTTGTGATCGTGGATATTTACGGCAGCGTGATTCCGGTGGTGATGCGCGGCATTGATACCGAAGACCCAGACACGATGAAGGATCTCAAAAAGCTGGAAGAAGAAGGGGACGTATCCATCGGTATGGGCTTTGTTTCTGACCAAGATTCCATAGGTGGAACCAGCGAAGTTGCGGTGATTTCTTCCATTTTTGCAGAAGAAAATAGGATTTCGGTGGGCGATGTATTGGAAGTTATTTCCAATAGAAACATCAAGCAGCTTAAGCCCTTGCTAGAAAGAAAAGGGTCTCCTTCGGTTTACTCGCAATTTAGTGAACGATTCACTGAGGTGCGTGAGTGGCTAAAAACGCGCTGGACTACGCTGGGTGGTAAGGAGCAGATCTTGTATCAAGACATTATAGAGTTCCGTGATTTCCTCACGCAGTTAGGCTATGAAAATCTCCGACAAGGTGAGCGAGATATCGTTGAAGCAATTTTTGAACTGACGAAGTCTGATGATTTCGATGACGACTATAATTACTACCCAACTGGGCGCCTAGTTGAGCTGAATAGCTCGTTCGATGAGTTAAAGTCGATTGATATTGATGCTCTCGACCAAGAAGAAGAACTCCAGTTGAATGACTTGGCCTTGCCAAAAGAAATCAGAGTGGCTGGCGTTTACCGTACAGATCGATTCGCGCCTGGTCCACCCTTGCTAGTGCCTCTGCATCTTGCTCAAGAACTCGCTGGTGTGGGAACCACAGGAGGAGTGAACGGTGTGGCCCTTCGTTTGAAAGATCCATACTTAGCAGCTTCAGTGCTCGAAGAAGAGTTAGTAGCAGTGGTTCCAGATGGATGGATTCCTGTCACATGGATGGAAGAGTACAAACAACAATTTGGAATGATCAGTATGCAGAGCTTCATGATGACTCTAGCTCTGTCGTTCATAACCTTGATCGCAGTGTTTTCTATTGGTGCGGTGATGTTCACTGTGACACTACAGAAAAAGCGTGAGATCGGCGTGATGAAAGCCTTAGGGGCAACTCCAGCTCAAGTGACGAATGTCTTCGCTTTGCAGGGAGTTATCGTGGGGCTTGTGGGCTCAGTCACTGGAGTGGGGTTAAGTTTGTTGGTTCTAACAAATCTATCGGTGATTCAAGACGGTATGAGGAATCTAGGCTTCGATCCTTTCTCAAAAGCATTTTACGGAGGAGATCTGCCCTATGAAATTAATTCGAACGAAATGCTCTGTGTCTGTATAGGCGCCTTTGTCTTATGCTCGCTTGCAGCCTATGCTCCAGCCTGGATGGCCTCGCGTGCGGATGCCGCTCGTTCACTTAGAAGCCTCTAATGTAGAGAAAAAATGAAAGTTTGGTTGTTAGTAAACGAGGAAAAGTTAGGTCCATTTGAGACCTTTGAGGTCCGAGAACGTATCGATGCCGGTGAACTTACCCAGGACA
>NZ_JBDOPO010000064.1:0-21668 GCF_039830215.1 Rubritalea sp.
CGCTACAATAAAGCCGCACGCCGTGGTATGGAAAAAATCGCAAGCATGAAGTCTGATTACTACCGCGCTGCCTACGACCAAACACGTGCTGAGTTGCTGATGGAAGTGGATGAGGCCTGGGAGATTGATGTGGCTCCCAAAGTTGATTTCGAAAAAGAGGAGTCTTTGCGCGATGAAGTTTCTGAAGGTGAGCTGATTGACGAAATAAAGGCGGATCTTTTAAAGGAGGCGAACAAATCGTGGAAGATTACTGAAGAGAAAACTAAAAAGTTAGAAAATAAAAATGAGCCGCCAGTAGTCGACGAAATATCAGCGACTAATCAAACCCATTCCACCTTCTCACTCAATGTCAGTGACGCATCGTACCAGCTCGCTAAAGCGGCATTGTTAGAACGTGGTGAGTGGCCTACGGCTGAGTCGATCAGAACGGAAGAATTCATCAATGCCTTCGACTACGGCGATCCAAAACCAAGCATGGCGCAGAAAGTGGCCTGTGTGCAGGAACAAGCAGTCCATCCATTCTTGCAGCAACGCAATCTACTGAGAGTCTCAATGAGCACCGCCGCTCAAGGGCGCTCGACCCCACTCAACCTCGTTGTCTTGCTCGACCAATCAGGGTCGATGGAGCGACCTGACCGTGCGGCCACGGTTCTGCGTGCAGTGGAAGAACTCAGTAAGCAACTCGGTCCTAACGACCGAGTGAGCCTGATGAGCTTTGCCCGCGACACCCGCTTGTTAGTTGATGGCCTCAGTGGTGATCGTGCTGGTGAGTTGGTGGGGATCATGAAGAACCGCCCGAGCGAGGGAGGAACCAATCTGGAACAAGCCGTGCAGGTAGCGCAACAGCACTTGCTAGCGCGTCAGAAAAAGGGCGTGCAGAGCCGGATCGTAGTACTCACCGATGGTGCCGCCAATCTAGGTGATGCCAACCCTGAGAGCCTCACTGCGATGGTGGAGAAAATGCGTGATGCTGGGATAGCCTTTGATGCCTGCGGAATCGGCTTTGACGGGCTGGATGACGGCATCCTAGAAGCATTGACTCGCAAAGGCGACGGGCGTTACTACTTGCTCGATAAACCAGAAGATGCCGGCGAAGGCTTTGGTAAGAAAATTGCTGGAGCCCTGCGACCAGCGGCTAAAAATGTCAAAGTCCAGTTGGTCTTTAATCCTGACAGAGTGGGTAAGTACAAGTTGCTAGGCTTTGAAAAACATCGACTTAAAAAAGAAGACTTCCGCAATGACTCCGTGGATGCAGCCGAAATGGCAGCAGAGGAAAGCGGCAGCGCGCTCTACCAGATCGAACCACTGGCCGATGGCTCAGGCGAGTTAGGTACCGTATTTGTCCGCTTTCAGGACATGGAAACCGGCCAAATGGTCGAACGCAGTTGGACGATCCCATACCAAGCAAATGCAAAGACATTGGCAGCCTCCCAACCGTCTATTCAATTAGCCGCAGTAGCAGGATTGCTCGGTGAAAAACTACATCAGAGCGATGCGGGTTCTGTCGATTTCAGTCAACTAAGCAAGGTGTTAGGTAATCTAAATTCCCAATACTCTGGAGACACCAAGGTCCTAGAACTCCTGCAAATGGTCCGCAAGGTCCAACAATAAAACTCCTAGTCGGGTGTGTCCGGCTAACAAATTACAAACCCTTTACAAAGTAATCCCCCAAATTTTGGTATGAAAAGAAGTATGAACAATTTCGTGTGTGTTAGTAACAAGGTGGCTCGTGTGAGTCGTTACTGTGTGTGCGCTGTCATAGGACTCAGTTCTATGGCGGCGCTGTCTCAGGATAGCGTCTCAGTGGGCACTGAAGATGGGAAGAAAACAGTGATATCCGTGACTGGTCTACCACCCGCAGCCCCAGTTTTCTACACCGCAGTAGCCAAGAACCGTGTGCTGCTAGAAAATACGAGAATTGGCCAAACCATCAATGTGACCCTCAATGTGGTGCAGGGTGAACCAAAGCTCCTGAGCCTCGAGTTAGTTGGAGACATCTCAGACCTCCAAGTCGTGGGCGCTCAGTTAGAGTCATGGTCGGTGCGTAAAAATCCTTCTGGAAAGAAAGTTTTCCTCGATCTTGTACCAAAAGACCCAAAGGCCAAGACGCTAGAGGTAACTCTCAATCGCAGCACCAAGCGTGAAGACGCATTGGTAAAAGTTCTGACACTCGGCCCAGCAAAGGCGAGCGGGTTCCAGCACCAGTTAGATATCAAGTGGCAAGCTGGGGCTCACGTGGAACTCAGCAAGGCAGATGGCTGCCAACCCGTGGCTCTTTCAAGAACCGAGCAGCGTGTTCGTAAGTCACTCGTTTCTTCAGGAATCAGCAGAGTTGAAGCCCGATTCAGCCAGGCTGGTTCAGCCTTTTCTGAAGTTGAATTGCGCAACCTCAGCGTGCAGGCAAAAGCATCTGAAGATGGCCTGAGCGCCATCGTCCACCTCACCGGCGACGCAGTCGTGCGCGACGCAGATGGCGGCGCCATCGAGCTAGTCACCGGCCCGTTAGCCTTACAAAAGTTCCCACTAGGGAAGGGGTATAGCTTCGCCCTAGCCAGTGGTGGGAAAGAAAAAAATAGCACAAGCTACACAGTAGATTTCGAAAAAAATGGCAGCTATGACTTGGACCTAGAATTTGCTGTTAGCCTTGAGCAAGTAGGTGGCTGGACCGGTCTCCGTTTCCGCATTCCCCATGCTCCAGTGGTGCCGGTGACCCTCACAGGTGTGCCGGAGGGAAGTCGATTTTTGCTCGGTGAGACCGAGGTAGAAGGTGCGGCAGGTGTGACCCACTGGCAGACCTACGTGCCAGCCAGTGGTCAGTGCTTGCTGCGTTGGAAAGCAAAGCGTAAAGACAGCTCTGGGGAATTGTTCTTCACCACTCAGGCTCTTGTAGATGTCCATGTCGGTGCTGGAATGCTGCGCGAGCGCACCCAGATCGATACTAAAGTGCTCCAGGGTAAAGTGCGTAAACTGCAGATGGAACTGGATGGATCAGGCGATGTACTCGACCTCCAAGGTCCACACGTGGGAAGCTGGATGGTCAAGAAGGTAGGAGGTAAGCGGTTGTTAGAAGTTGTCCTCAGTGGCGAGCGCACAGATGTGGGTGCTATCACTATTCTCACCCAACACCCGATTGGTAATTTCCCAGCCAAGGTGAAGCCATTGCAGATCACACCTGTGGGAGCGATGCGCCATGCTGGTTACGTACGCCTGAGTAATCTAGGAGCAGTCAAGCTGGGTGTGTCATCGCATGTTGGCATGATGCAGTTAGCTCCGACACAGTTCCCTAACGCGGGCTTTGCCGCTCCGTCCGGTAAGCAAGTTTTTGTTTATAGATTCCCCGCAGCCGAGCGCAGCTGGGAAGTGATAGCTGACCAGATCCTCCCCGAGGTTTCCGTCAATGAGGTCCTTATTTATAAGCTTTCAGAAACCGACCGCGAGCTCCATGCTGATGTGGAGTTAGACATCCGCGAAGCACCACTTCGCGAGTGGGAAATGCGCATTCCAGCAGACTACGCAGTCGCGAGTGTGAGCAGTGCTGAGATGGGGCAAATGGTGGTGGGGCGCACGGTGACCGACGGCCAACGCTCACTCAAAGTGACTTTCAAAAAAGCAGTGATGGGCCGACAGCTAATCAAGGTGCGTCTAGCGCGCAACGTAGCGACTGCAGAGGGAGAATGGGCACTGGTGAAGCTGTCCTACCCGCAGGCGAAGACTGTCCGAGGTAACCTCGGTGTCGAAGCGGCACTCGGCTGGAGGGTTGTTTCCTCCGCTGTCGATAAATTGGTAGAAATGCCCCTCGCGTATTTCCCAAACAAGAGCGCGAACCTTCAACAAGCCTTCCGCCTGCGCGAGGCTGACTGGACCGCAACAATGCAGATCGAGGCACTGGAGCAAAGCGTCCAAGCTGACGTGTTCCACCTCTATTCGCTTAAAGAAGGCATGGCCTACGGCAGTGTGTTAGTGAACTATTTCGTAGTCGGTGCACCGATGCACGAATGGAAAATCAAAGTCCCCAAGCTCGGTGAGCAGGGGGAAATAGGCAATGTGATGGTCGAAGGCCAGAATGTCCGCAGTTGGAGACAAGAAGGAGACGTTCTAGTGGTGACCCTCCACCAGCCAACCCTCGGTGGTTCTACATTGTTAGTGTCCTTTGAAAAGCCGATGAGTGCGCGTGGTGGTGTGATCGATCTAGGAAAAGTCCAGCCGCTGGATGCGAAAACTGAAAGCGGATTCATCCAAGTGGTGAGCCCTACTCAGGTGAAACAAAGCGTCAAAGTCTCTAGTGGCTTGCTCAAGCTAGGGGCCACAGAATTACCAGCTGAGTACCGATTGATGAGCTCTGCTCCATCACTTGCTGCTTGGCAATACGCGACACGCGGATTTGATCTCCAGCTACAAATCGAGTGGTATGCTCCTAGTAATACTGTCGAGCAGGTGGTCGATTTTGCCAGCCTGAGCACTCAGGTCTCTCGTGATGGTGAAGTGGTGACTGAGGCAAAATTCTTTGTCAAAACCCGCGGCCGAAAAGCGCTAGAAATGCGTCTCCCGACGAATGCTAAATTATTAGAAGTGCGTGCTGACGGACAGCCGCTGAATGCGAGGAAGGATGGAGAAATCTATCTATTACCACTGCCAGCAAAAGTGGATCCAAACGCACCAGTGAAGGTGGAACTCCGCTACGGCGGAGCTTCAGAAAATCCAAGCAGACCGGTGGTTTCTGTGCCAGTGCTCTCAGCTCCAGTCGTGATCAGCGAATGGAAAGTCCGCTCAGATCGCGGTTACCTTCTCGACGTGGTGGGAGGCAATGTCCTGCCTGTAGAACCGAACCTCACAGAAACTGGCTTCGAGTGGATCCAATCTAGGATGACAGTTTTCGGAGGCACCTTGTTGCTATTGTTAGCTGGAGCCTGGGCTTGTGGCCGTGCGGGATCTGGCGGTTGGAAACCATGGGTTGGTGCGCTCTGGCTCGTGCTTGCTGCCTTGATTTCTCTGAATACTGCAATGGACGCCAAAAAAGACCGTCGAGTCAATGTTCAGACATTCGAGGTGATCGCTCCAGTCGTGTCACCCGACCAAGAAGTGACATTAGAACTTTCTAACCAACCTAAGGCATCAGCAATGCGCTCTACAACATGGACGTTCGTGGCGTCAGTAGGAACTCTCGCCCTGGTTGCGAGTGTCTTCCTCAGTGCGTTACAGCCGTCTTGGATCCGAGGCATAGCGATGACTGCTATTGGTTTAGGGCTATTAGGCCAACGCGGAGGAGCTATCCCATTCTTCTTGGTACTGGCCCTCGTCGCTGGACTGTTGATGCTCCAGCTCGGCTGGAAATGGATGAGTGGTGCTAAGATTCGTAGAGCATCTCGTGTCGTGCGTGAAACGGCAGTGACTGCGCTAGTCGTGTTAGGTTTGGCCATGACGTCAAACTCAGCGGATGCCGCCCAGGTGGCTGACTCAATCGAGCAACGCTGGGACGTCCGCGGCGAGCGTGTCTATGCCGAGGCTGATGTGCTCTGGCAGGCGAATGCCGGAGAAAGCATTTTACTCGTAGAAGCACCAGCTAGTCTCACCTCGATTGTTTCAGAAGGAACTCGGGTGAATAAACTGACGACTAAAGGGAAAGTGCAATGGGTGCTAGTGGCCGAGCGTAGTGGCCTGATCAGTGCGAAGATGCGCTATGAAATGCCAGTCAAAGGGCTCGCTGATAGACTCTGGACTGTGCCTACTGGGGATAGCGCCGTGCGCCAACTTGAGGTGACTGTGGACCGTGCGAATTGGGAGATTACTTCTGACCAAGCGATCCTCCATGAGGGATTAGAAAATGCTCAGAGGAGCACAGCAAAGATGCGTTTTGCCCCGATCAAACCGATCCAGCTAAAGTTCCAACCAATGGGGCGCGACCCTAAGACTGAGGAAACTCGTTTCTTTGTAGAGAGCGCCGACCTCTACATTCCTTCACCAGGAGTGGTGGATGGCTGGCATAGCCTTTCTATCCGCCCAGTTAGTGGTGAATTAGACCACATATCTATCGAAGTGCCGGTGGGAATGATGGTGGGCGACGTGCTTGGACAGCGCCTAGAAGATTGGCGCTTTGATCCAAAGACGCGCGTTCTCAGTGTCCAGTTGACCGAAGCTCAATCAAAGATATTTTCGCTGTTAGTGCAAACTCAGCGCGGCATGGAAACATTGCCGCAGGCGTTGGCATTGAGTCCCCTACGTGTGCGTGAGGCCGACTCCGTAGTTGGTGTGTTAGGCTTAGCATTTGGAAATGACGCGCAACCAGACGCGCTCAAACCACAAGCCCTAGCAACTGCCAACCTTTCCGATTTCCATGCTCAGTTGTGGAAGCAAGCAAGGGGACAGCACAGAGATGCGGTCCTGCAGAAAGTCTATCGCTACGGTAAAGAAAAAGCGAAGTTGAGCCTCCAGGTCGATCCAGTCGCTCCCGAGCTCAGAGTGGTTTCTAAGCAACGACTCTCGCTTGGCGAAGAGCGCATGCTGCTAGCAGTGACTGCAGATGTTGAAATCGTACGTGCGGGAGTTTTCGAACTGCGCTGCGTGATTCCAGATGGGATGGAGGTAGAGTCTATCAGTGGATCAGCATTGCGCGATTGGACTGAAATCGAAATGGACGGTAAGCGTTATGCTCTACTCCAGTTGACTGGTCGTACTTTAGGAAAGCAGCAGTTCCACCTTAGTTTCACAGGTGTTTCCCCAGTGATGGAAGGCAGCGTGGCTGACTGGGTGGTGCCGCATGTCGAGCTACTCAATGCCATGCGCCAGACTGGTGAACTTCTGGTGGTGCCGGAGCAAGGCATTCGAGTCCGCGTGGTAAAGCGCCAGCACGTGACTCAGCAAGATGCCCGCCAGAGTGGCACCCATCGCAAGGGAGATTTAGCCTTCCGTTTGCTTCAGTCAGATTGGAGCTTACAGCTAGGTATTGAAAAGCTCGACCCGTGGGTCCGTGCCACCTGTTTACAAGAAATGAGCCTGCGTGAGGGACAGACCCGCACCCGACTCAGTCTCGAATACGTGATCGAAAATGCTGCGGTCAAAGTTTTGCATCTCCGTCTTCCCGGTTTAAGCGCCGATGAGGCCAAGACTGTCCGAGCCAGCGGTGGTTCGGTGAAAGAGATGGTGCAAGTAAAGGACGACAAATGGGAGCTGCGTTTGCGCCGTGGAATCATTGGGAAAACAGCTTTTGAAGTCGAATTCCAACGCGCGGTCGACCAACGTGACGGCCAAGAATTCCTCCGCCCAATCCAGCTGGAAGGTGTGCGTCAGGTCCAGCACTTTGTGACTGTTCGCTCTAGCGGCAGACTCGATATTCGCGCTGCAGATGTGATGGGGTGGCGTGCCAGTGATTGGACCGCAGTTCCTAAGAAATTGTGCAACAAGGCGGACAGCAGTGTGCCAGCACTTTGCTACATTCTCTCAGAACCTGAGACACCTTTGGCAGTTGCTGTCAAGCGTCACGAGATTGCAAAGACTCTGAAACTTCGTGTGGTAGATAGTAAATTCACCAGCCTTTTCAGCGCTGACCAATCCGCTCTAACATTAGCTGAACTCAGTATCCGAGTGGTGGAGAAAGACACGATGCGTGCCGTTCTCCCCGAAGGGTCCCAACTCTTCAGCGTGACAGTCAATGGCGAAAGCGTGGAAGTGGTAAGCCAAGGTAACGAACAACTCTTCTACGTCACCGCTGGAGCGGAAGACGATGAGCGTGCTGCAGTGAAGCTGATGTACCGTACGGCAGGCACCGGAAAACAAGGAAAGAATATCTCGCTGATTGGCCCACGCTTTAGTGCTCCTCTGGAGAAGATCGATTGGTTTGTCAGCCTGCCTGCGGGCTATCAACTCACTGGCCGGAGTGGAGCCTTCGACTTCATGGGCGACCAAGGCGAGGGACAGGGCTACGGCATGCAGCAATACCAGAACTCAATGTCGAGTAAGAAGCAACAGCAGGTCCACCTAGCAGAAGTGCAAATCGATCAGGCGAATAGCTGGATTTCTAGTGGCGACTACAAGAAGGCTGAAAAAGTTCTCAGTCAGGTTTCCAAGAACCGCTCAGTCGATGCGGCATACAACGAAGACGCACGAGTCCAGCTGCGCAATCTCCGAAACCAACAGGCAATGATGGGACTCAACACCCGCCGCCAGAAGATCTACCTCGAAAATAAATCGGTAGGTAACATGGTGGATGGCAATCAAGCCTTTGAAGATGCAGCGAACAACAACCCTTTATTCCAAGGAAAAGACAACTACTACCCTGGGCAGGTCGAAGAGCTGCTGATGGGTAACTCAGCTGAAGAGCGTGATGCCATGCAGCGAATTGCCGACCGCATGGTGAGCCAGAAATTGGCAGCCCAGCCCGCGCCCCAGACCATCGAAGTCACCTTGCCGCAAGCCGGAGCCTTGCTCCACTTCAGCCGTGCCAGCCAGCTTAACCCAGATATGCCACTCGTGTTAGAGTTAGAGATAGAGCACGCGAGTAGCTACGGAGTAAGTCATGTTATAGGTTTGTCAGTCACTCTCTTCGCTGCGGCACTGTTGGTGCTTCTACTTCGTAAGGCGGCTGCGTCAGTGAGCAGTGACGCAGGTTCTTGAAAGGAGAAAACCGTAAAACCTATGATTTAGAGTGAAGCTAAAACCATAGCTTCACCACGACAAAGAATTCCTTGCTTGAAAACTAGCCCACAAAAAATGCCCTGACCAACTAGATTGGTGCAGGGCATACTTTAGAGATGAAGAATTTTTCTTAGTGAGAGATACGCGTAGTAGAACCGTTGCTGAGCACACGCACACGGTCACCCACATTGAAGGACTCACGCTTATTGATCTCTTGGACAGCTGAGATGCTACGACCGTTGTCGAGTTTGACAGTGATTTCGAGCCCTTGCTTGGTTCCCATGGACTGTTCAAGTCGTGAACCAAGTGCTGCCCCTGCTGCTGCGCCACCCACTGCGCCCAGGTTGTTCGCTGTGCTACCACTACCGATTTCATTACCCAGAATACCACCAGCGAGGCCACCGATGAGAGCTCCAGCAGTGCTATTACCCTGAATCGCGACATTGCGGATAGAAGTGATTTTACCTGAGTTCACAGACTGAGCTCGGCCAGCTTCACCGCGAGAATAGGTGTCGCCAGTGAGTGATTGTTGCGCACAAGAGGCGAAAAATAATGGTGCTGCACTAGCAAGGATAAGTAGTTTTTTCATAGATTTTGACAGGTTATACTTCTCTAATTTTTGTGCAAGCATATGACGTGGACAGGTGTCTAATTTGCGTGGTGTTGATTTTTGCGCCCTAATTATCTATTTACAAAGAGAGAAGATGGACTATTTATCAGCCCGTTTATGCTGTTCATGAAATTCCCTATTAAGGTGATCTGTGTCGGATCTAGCCTATTTTTGTCGTCTAGTCTCTATATGGGGGCTCGAACCTGGACAGATGTGAAGGGGCGTCAGATAGATGGAGAAATTCTTACTAAGACTACTAAGCTTGTTAAGCTAAGTATGAAGGGAAAGGCTGTAGAAATTCCCTTAACGAAACTGTCTAAGGCAGATCGTGACTTCGTAGCGAGTTGGAAACCTAGTGCTTCGGAGTCGAATAAGAAGCAGCAGACGAAAAAACTGGGTAAACCAAGTAGTGCCGAGGTTGAAGCCTGTTTCAATATACCGTGGCCAAAGTTGGTGTCTGCCGATGTGGGAATGGAGATTGAGGAAAAGTCAGGAGAGGATAATACATTTATTTACACAAGCGAAAACTACGAGTTCGTGAGTAATACCAAGCTCAGTAAGGTAGTTGTGAAACGCTTTGCGGTGTTGTTTGAAGCCACGCGTCTTTATGTGCAGCAAATCCCCTACGCTAGTATGAAATCCTATAGAAAAGGAGCAAACTATAAGGTTATGCTCTTTGATACTATGAGTTCCTACCATCGTGCTGGCGGGCCGATGGGTTCAGCTGGTGTGTACATGGCTTCTAAGGATATGATTATGGTTCCATGTGACAGCCTCGGGCTGGTAAAACGTGGCAGTAGCTGGGCGCTGGATTACGATAAGACGAACAAAACCCTCCCTCACGAAATCACTCACCAAGTGACGGATCGTGAATATTACGTGCCGGGCGCACGTGGTTGGTTTAGTGAAGGAATGGCTGAGTACATTGCTGCCACTCCCTACCGCAGTGGTAAGTTTAGCGCGAATAAGGCAGAGTCTGCCATTGAGCAATACGTGACTAGTTTTGCCAAAAAGGATGGCCGAGGTCGTAACTTAGGAAAGGAAATCAATGCCCCAGATTTGAGACAGTTCATGATGATGAGCTACGGTCAGTTCACTGCAAATGGCAATTTCAACTACGGCCTCGGAGCTCTCTTAGTGACTTACTTTAACCACTACGATGGCGAGGGCGACGGAGAGAATATCAAAAACTTCCTGCGTGCTTTGAAAGCCGGAAAAACTGGCGAAGACGCACTCGAGGCATTGCGTGCTGGACGCACATTCGAAGAGCTAGAAGCCGACATCACCAAAGGATGGCGCAAGCGTGGTGTGAAAATCAATTTCGGGTAGATACCTGAAAAATGAATGCCCAGCCGCGATCTGCAGGCTGGGCATTGAAATATGCTGAACCGACTGAGACCTTAGACGAGGTTAGTTTGTCCGGTGAAGACGAAGTCTGCAGGGCCAGTAAGTGTGACTCCGGTGAACTTGTTGTCACCAAGTGGCTCAAAGCCGATTTCCAGCGTGTCTCCGCCAGCCACGTCGACCTTTACTGGTGAGCTAGCGCCAGAGAGGATGTGGTGGAACAGCGCGCAGGCGCACATGCCGGTGCCACAAGCGAGAGTTTCTCCCTCCACACCACGCTCGTAGGTACGGATCGCGATATGATCGTCTGCGATGACTGCTGCGAAGTTTGCGTTAGTGCCATGCGGAGCGAAGCGGTCGTGGTAGCGGATAGCCGCACCATTTTTGAGCACATCGAGAGCCTGGAGATCATCCACAAAGCCCACAGCGTGCGGCACGCCAGTATTGACGTAATGCACTTGATCGAGGTCTTCGAGCTCCACAGCAGTGTTCATTTCGAGCTCAAATGGATCTGACATCGCGATGCGCACATTGGATCCGATGAGTTCGGCACTGAGAGTTCCAGCGATAGTTTCAAAGGTAACCAACTCCTTTGCTGGGCTAGAAAGTTGCGCGGTGTAGGCACCGAAACAACGCGCACCATTACCACACATTTCCGCTTCTCCACCGTCCGCATTGTAGTAGCGAAACTTGTAGTCAGCTTCATTTTCAGCGGGCTCTACAGCGAGCAGACCGTCTGCTCCAACACCACGGTGGCGGTCGCACAGAAGCGCGATTTGCTCAGTGGTGAGGTTGGTTTTGAGGTCACGGTTGTCGATGACAACGAAATCGTTGCCAGCGCCATTCATTTTAGTAAAATTGAGCATAGTATTTTATGGGTAAGAGCTGCCGCAGGCAGTAGATCAAATTCTTAATTATTCATTCCTAATTCTTAATTGTAGGACGAAGTCCTACTGTAGCCCGACTAGAGTCCTTTAGCTGCTTGGATAAGCGGGGTCGTGAACGCTGCTACTTTTGCTGCTACATCACCGCAGTCCGCATTTTCCGCCACGTGGTTGACGATACATGAACCAACGACAACGCCGTCACAAACTGAGCCTACCATTGCAGCTTGCTCAGGTGTGCTGATGCCAAAGCCGATGCACACTGGTGTGTCGGTGTACTTCTTTATGCGGGCAACAGTGTCACCAATAGCAGCAGAGGGAGCTGCCTGAGCGCCAGTAACGCCTGAGCGGGAAAGTGCGTAGATGAAGCCTTCTGATTGCTTGGCCAATGCTTCGATACGCTCTTCTGGTGATGTTGGAGCAATCAAAGTGATGTGCTTGAGGCCCTCGCGAGCTGCCAGCTCTTTATTGTGCTTCACTTCATCAGGTGGTAGGTCGAGTAAGAGCACGCCATCCGCACCGGCAGCCGCAGCGTCAGTGTGGAATTTTTCAAAGCCGTAGGTGTAAATCGGGTTGAGGTAAGTGAAGAGCACGATCGGAGTCTCGTGGGTCTCACGGAAATTGCGGATCAGCTGAAGAACTTTGAGGAAGGTTGTGCCTGAGCTCAGTGCGCGCTCAGCGGCGAGTTGGTTGACCACGCCGTCAGCTAATGGATCAGAAAAGGGGACACCTAGCTCGATCACGTCAGCTCCTGCGTCGGCGAGGCCACGAATGATCTCGAGGGACTTTTCAAGGTTTGGATCACCAGCAGCGACATACGCTACGAAGGCTGGTGTGTTGGTTTCGGCCAACTTTTGGAAAGTTGTATCGATACGGTTGCTCATGCGTCCAGTCTCGTCTTGTTTAGCGAATTTTCAAGTTTCAAGTTTGTCCATTGCAGGCATTGGTCCTGTGGGTGTTAAAGATGCAAAGATAGCACCTAAATATAAAAATAATTCTTATTCAGCTATGAAACTTCCACTACGTGCGACATCTATGCTGAGATTTTTAACGATACTGATAATACTAGTGTAAGTTCACGATGAAAGTCTGCCACTCACTCCTTTTCCCAGCGCTAGTATCGGCCTTATTTGCTGCTGAAGACCCTGCCTCGTCAGTCGGTTTCCAATAGCTCCAGATCTTGGAAAAATACGTCTCCGAGGGCGCGTCAGTCGGTGATGTCGATAACGATGGCAAGCTGGACGTGATCGTTGGAAACCTTTGGTGGCACGGACCAGACTTCAACAAATTATATTCGTATGCACCCGTGAAGTTTCACGCAACCAGCGGTCCGGGACTGAGTGGTTACTCTGACAACTTCCTTACTTTTCCAGACCACATCTCGAAGCACAAGTGGCTCGCATCATCAGAGTGGGTTTGCTGAGGCAGTAGTCAATGGGCGAAAAAACCGCGGCAAAAAAACCATTCGCATCCGATAACAAAACAGAGCAGTGCACCCATTGCGTGGCTCAGAAGAACGTCTGTAATGAAGCACCTCAGTACCTTGACGTATTTGGGGACTAGAAGAAGGAATTGCTCTCGTATTTCCATGGCCATTTCACTCTAGGTATTCCGCACTCGGATGAATCAAAGTTGTGTGAGGTGCTCAGGATTTCACCTTAAGGGGCAGGATTCGGAAACAATGAACATGGGTTAGGAAATGGGGGATGTTTGCCTTCATCCAGAAATAGCGCCTAACTAAAAAATGACTACGTTTTGATTTACGCTCACACCTACTCTAGCTCTTCTTGCCTGTCTCTATACACGAGACCTAAAATTGTGCCGCTAGTCACTATGACGTACATCCCAACAAAGCCCATGATCAATACCCGCAGCAGGCTGTAACCATCAAAGCTATCTGATAGAAAAGACTGCAGACTGCAGACTGTAGATTAGGCCGAGGAACATGACGGCGAGCCAGTAATTCCACCTAGCCTTCAAAATACCAGCAAGCACAACGGTAGGTAAAATCGCAGACAAATAACCGAGTACCGTCACGGCCAATATAGCCATCGGGAAATACGCCAGACATGCGTACAATATGAACTCAGGCAGAAGAGTGGACTAAAAGTGCGACGAAACCGATGATGGCTCTGTATGCAGGATAGGCTGTGTTAGATCTTATGTTTTGCATGTATTGCTATTTTTAATTGTTCATAAAGTGTGTTTTTAAATCTTAAGTGCAGAGCGTGAGGTTCTTACGTTGTATCACTTTAGCTTAGGAGGAAGTACTGCGGCTCAATTCAGTTGGATGAAACGTCGGTCATAAAAAACCATCTATTTTATTAGGCCTCACAGAATGATTTTAAGAACTGTGGACAAGTTGAGACTAGGCGATCCCAGAGTTAGGAACCTTCAATTTTGGGTTTCCCAGTGAGAATTTGGGAGAGTTTGAAGTTCTTGCTCCTGCAGTTTGATCGAACGGATACGGCGCTGAAAAAAGCGTCCATCTTCGGTGCCAATCCATCGGAATATGCGTTAGGTAATACACCAAGCGAAGAGGAGGCCAGCAAAAGCCAAGCAAATGATCGTGATTTGCTGAACCAATAAGGAAGAAAAAAGCCCAGCTAGTGGAGTATGAATGGGTGATTGATACATGATGCCTTTGTCAATCGCAGCATACCCCGTTAGTGCCTTGCTTGTAAAGTGAGCAATCGACGGTTGGAGTGGCATTTAGTGAACGAGCTATCAGTCTTTGAATATTCGTTCTTGAGTGTGGTTGGCATCGCTTCATGCTTCCTCTCAGATCTATGAAACACTCTTTAACCATAATGGCTCTAGTGGTTGCCATTTTTTTGAGCGCTACTTCTGAACTGCTCTACGCGACTGAATCAAAGGTCACGAAAATAGAAGGTGTGAAGAAAGTAGAGCAGGCAGAGGTGCCTCGTGCGGTCATCGCAAATGCGGAGTCACAGATGAACTCCCTCCATTATGTGCTTACTTCAGATGCGCGTGGTGTGGATCTTCCTACGAGTGAGCTCAAGATGATGCTCAGGCCACTGAGCCGTGAGGAATTGGAGATAGAGCTGAAGGAGTGGATGGCGCTGTTAAAGCAGCTGATCTCTGAAGCATCGAAGACAAATTTACAAATAGCGCGAATGGAGCCCACAGAGCTTGAGACGAAAGAGGGTAAAGAGCTACGAGATACGCAACTACTTCATCGGCGCAACGAGTTAGTATTGGTCAAACATACACGCACTGTGATCGATGCTTTAGAGCAAAAAGGTGGAGACGTCAACGATCAACGAAAGTACGTAAATGCTGTGGTTGTCACTAAAGATGTGACGAATACCTCGGCGGACCAAATCACGGCTTTTGCCGCTGACTTTGGAGTTTGGTTTGAAAGCCGTGAAGGGGGAGATCGATTTTTTAAAAAAGCTGCAGGGTTTGTCGCAATCCTCATCTTCTTCGCAATTCTCGCAAAGTTCGCAGCTGTGATAACCAGACGATTCCTCAGGCGTCAGCAACGAGGGTCGCGGATGCTCCGGCAGTTCGTACAGAAGACGATAGGTTTCGTGGTTTTCACTATAGGTGTTACCGTCGCTCTATCAGCGATGGGTGTGCAAGTGGGCACCCTGCTCACAGCTGCGGGAGCGGGGGGACTGATCATTGGTTTTGCCTTACAGGACTCGATCGCCAACTTTGCTAGTGGAATAATGATCATGTTCTACAAGCCATTCGACATGGATGACTTTGTATTGATCGATGGAGTGAAGGGGAAGGTCGAGAAAATGAGCTTTGTTTCCACCACCTTGGTAACGATCGATAATAAAGAATTAGTAATTCCGAATCGGAAAGCTTGGGGTGGCACTATCACTAACTACACTGGGCGGGCTGTGCGACGTGTGGATTTCCTTTTCTACATTAGCCACGGTGATGACATTGAGCGCGCGAGTGCTTTGCTCATAGAATTAGTGAAGGGCCATGAGTCAGTGCTGAGCAAGCCCGAGCCGATTGTGGGCGTGAACTCGCTCTCTGATGTGGCGGTCGAGGTTTTCCTCCGACCATGGGTAAAGACCGACGACTACTGGCCGGTGTACTGGGAACTCACCAAGCAGGTGAAGGTGCTCTTCGATAAAGAGGGAATCACCATCCCTAAGCAGCAGCTCTTAGTACACTCTGCACTGTAAAAAAATCCCTCTCCGAACGAGACAGAGAGGGGGAAATATTTCTCAGTTTTTACTGACCGAAGGCTGCTGCCAAGTTGGCTAGCGAGTCAGTGTCTGGTTGGTCAGCCGCAGCGATGGCAGCCTTTTGCAGCTCTACGATCTCGATGCTTCCTTTTTTTGCTAGGTCTAGCATAGAAGTCATTTGCTCGGACGAGAAAGTAGCTTCTTCGCCAGATCCTTGGATTTCTACGAAGTTGAGGTCCTCAGTCATGACGACATTGAAGTCGACACTGGCATCGCGGTCTTCAGGGTAGTTGAGGTCGAGAATTGGAGTATCCTTGTAAACGCCCGCTGAGATCCCGGCAACGAGCTGCTTGAGCGGTGACTTCTTGAGCTTGCCCTCGGAGATGAGTTTGTTGATCGCAATGGCCACTGCCACGCAGCCTCCCGTGATCGATGCTGTGCGGGTGCCACCGTCGGCCTGGAGCACATCGCAGTCGATCCAGAGGGTGCGTTGACCCAGTGCCTTGAGGTCGACTACGGCTCTGATAGAGCGACCAATGAGGCGCTGAATCTCAGAGGAACGCCCATCGATCTTGCCACGCGTGACATCGCGTTGTTTGCGGTCGAGCGTGGAGTATGGGAGCATGCTGTACTCAGCGGTGAGCCAGCCACCTTTGACCTTTTGGTATCTCATCCAGCGTGGGACATCTTCTTCCACGGTGCAGGCGCAGATCACGCGTGTATTGCCAAAGGAAACCAACACAGAGCCGGTGGCGTAAGGTGCCACATTGGGCATGAATGAAATCGGGCGAAGTGCATCAACTTCGCGGCTGTCTGGACGAGTCATGAAAGGAGTGTTAGTGGCAGGATATTAAGATGCAAGTTTGAAGTAGCCCACGCTTAGAGTTGGGGTATTTGTGGTATAACGCGACAAAGGAATTGTATGCAGGCCGAGGCTAGAAATATGGATATTTTTCTCCTGGTTCAGCGTGAATCGGGCAAAGAGTCCTTGAATTAGGTTGAGTAGTTTGGGGCTGGTTCGGAGTGAGCTGTCGGCTGTTTGTCTTCAAGAACTCTCGATAGATGGAGCTTAACGCCTCCGCACGCGTACCTTGCTTGTGCAGCTACTCCAGTTAGCTGGATTTCTTGCCGCCTGCGCATCAGGTCACAGCTAGGAACTTATCATTTCCTTCCAAGGAAGAAAATGAGATTTCTGCACTTACTGATCTCAGCTTTGCTTGGTGAGCTTGCGTTAGCTTCAGTGCTGAATGAAGGAGAGAGTTTCGCTACGTAGTTCGATCTTCACCCATTGCTTCTTGAGCTCTCCCCACTGCGATTTTTTGACATTACAAGAGCTTGGACAGCCTATCCGAGGCAGCGCCGCGATTGATGCCCTCTAGACGCACGCGACTAAGACATTCACCCCACGTTCCATTTTCCAGGTTTCTTCTCTTAGGGCATTGACCCACCAACCTAGCTGCTAATAGCACAGATCTACGCCTGCCGTTGCTAGCTAGATAGGGCGTGGCTTAATTCGCCTTAAGTCCCTTGTGTCTGCGGCCGAGCCAGATGCCTGCAAGCATGCCGGTGAGATGGCCTTCCCAGGAGATCGGGAGACCATTTTGTGGCAGGACACCGAAGACCATTCCTCCGTAGAATAGGGCAACCAAGATGCCAGTTAGGAGCCAGATTGGCCGTTTCTCGATGATGGCACGAGTCAGGACGTAGCCAAAGTAGCCATAGATCAGACCGCTCGCACCGATGTGTATTTCGTTAGACCCAGCAATCAACCAAGTTCCAAGACCTCCTAACAAAATTATGAATGAGGAACTGTAGAGGAATCGGCGCCCTTCAGACTTCAGCATGATGTAGCCGAGAGTAAGGAAGGGGATGGTGTTAGAGCTGAGGTGGGCGAATCCTCCATGAAGCCATGGCATGAGTGGTATACCTATCAGTCCGTAGAAATTGCGTGGGTGAATGCCGAATCGATCCAATGACCCACCGAGAAGAAACTGGTCCACCGTCTCGATGATCCACGCGACCAGAACGAGATCGAGCAAGTACATAAATGTAGGCCGTTCTCTGCGGTTGTTGAGGCCATTTCTTTTTGGATGTGCGGATTTCACTTATCCAAGATCCCATTCAATGGGCCGAGTGCAAAGAGAAATTAGTGGCTTGTTTCTTGTTAGATCGATCAAAAATTTACTTCTACCTAAGTGGCTCGAACTAAGGGTTCCCTATTGAGTTATATGTTTCATTGAAAACCACAGCCACCCCAGAGGCGGCTCAATTTTAAGATGCACCCTCGTAGCCATGAGAAGTCGTGTTTGATTTTCAGAAAGACAAACATCGTGATCTTGATAGCCGGCGGTGGTTCTCTTGTGGACTTTGGATTTGTTGTTCAAACCTGCTACGACGCTAGTGTTCGGACGGTGCTTTGTTGAGCTTCCGATCGCTTTCTGGTAAGGTTTGAGTCTGCGTGAGCAGTTCCTTTTTTGTTTAAGTCAGCGCCCAATAACACCGAGGGGGCTCGATGCTCGGCTTCTTAGGCGCCGGCTAACTAACGTCGGTAAACACGCCCGCTAGAGCAGGGAGAGTAGATAGAATTAGAGCCAACTCTATAACGAAAGCGCGACACATTGCAAACTGGGAGACTAGATACCGTACTCAGCCCACGAACTAGTCGTCTCCCAGACACGAATCGTCTTGAGACGCACCTCAGCACGCACCGGATACTCAGGATCTGGATTGTCAATGTGGTGCTGCAGCTGCCCAGAAGTGTGATCAAAAATCGTTTTAGCCATCACCTCAGTCGTCGGATCCAGCCCCTCGAAACCAATGATGCGCTCACCATAAGCGTCCTTAAAGAACTCGAACTTAGGGTCCTCCGTGTTCATGCACAGCGCGTGGTCGTACGTCTCTAGGAAATCATCGACCATCTTTTTGACCAACTTGAAATCGAACACCATCTCGTGGTCATCCAGGCTGTCAGCCTCGAAAATGAGCTCTACTTTACGCGTGTGGCCATGTGGGAAACGACACTTGTCTGGGTGCTTCGAAAGAAGGTGGCCGTTTTCGACCTCGATCATTTTGCAAATTCGGTAAGACATTTTGAGAAGGAATAATTAAGAAGTAAAATTGGCTAAGCGTAGTGTTTCGCCACGATTTTCTGCAGCGTGGCGTGGACTTTCGGCAGCCCTGCCACCATGACTCGGTCTTCGAACATGTTGTATGCTCCGCCGTGGTGGTTCGTGACTATACATCCATTTTCCTGCAGGAAAAGAAGTCCCGCCGCAATATCGTAAGCTTGCAAGTCACTTTCCCAAAATCCTTGGTACCAACCACAGGAAATATTCGCCACATCCAGCGCCGCACTTCCAGTCCGGCGGATGCCACGGCCAGTCACCAGAACCTCATCAGCACAGGCAAAAAAGTGGGATGCTATATCCTGCGAGCGGTACGGGAAACCCGTGACAAATAGCGCATCTTTCGCCTCGAGCTTCTGAGAAACCTGCGCGACCGGCTCGGAATTGTACTGAAGCCCCTGACCCTTCACGCAGGTCCAAGTCTCCTGAGTGATGGGCTTGTGCAGGATTCCCATGATCGGCTCGCCATCTTTTACCAGCGCGATCGAGATCGAAAAGTGATCCAGCCCACTCAGGTAGTTCGTCGTGCCATCCAGCGGGTCCACTACCCAAACAAGATCCTGCGAGCCAGTCTTGCCTGACTCCTCACCAAAAAATCCCGCGCCATCAACCAAAGGCAATAAGCCATCTAAGAGGATCTTCTCTGACTCAACATCCACAAAAGAAACCATCTCCCGAGCCGCCTTCTGATCGTCAGCACCCGCTGGCATCGAGCGAAAATGTTTCAGCTGAAAAGCACTCGCCTGAGCGACAGTCTCCAGGCATTGAGGGAGGATAGAAACGAGATGGTCTTGCATGCCCACACCCTGCTGCTGGGAGACCGAAGTGTAAAGTGTGGAGTGCTCCACCCCGCAATCGCTGCAATGAAACTGTTAATTTCTAATTAGAACTTGAAGTGCTCCGCGCGCCCCCCCTTGGACTGCGCGTGGTTCGACCCCGCTCCGACCTAGGATCGGCTCGGCACGACGACTAAGGCTGGCAGGACTCAACCACCCGAGCAATGTCAGACAGACTCACTAAGACAAATCATCTAGCTTCCAACTCATCAATATACCGTTCAAATCACTACAAATGTGTGGAATTCATTGTGTGCCTCAGAGCGATTCTCCTAGACTTAGAGACTTCTAAACGCACTAAGTCTAGGATTGCTATACATTCAGTAAAGTTAGAACAATCAGCATGCCGTACTAGCTGATATAGCCCTTTCGGAAATATTAAAATTCAAATTTCCAAAATAAAGTATAGCATAAACGCTAAGATAGCTTTACGAGCTACGCATGCTAATTGCTTTTAGACACCCACTCCCACCTGAGGGGCCTCCCAAAACCCCAATAATACAAGTATCTACAGCCCCATCCTCAACCAACCTTAAAAATCCAGATCCTCAAAACTCCCACAGGAGCCTGAGAGTGATCTAATACTGTTCTACTAAAAATGAAAAAGCTTAAACTTCCTCTAATCATTCTCGCTAGCTTTATACTTGGTATTGTCGCTGCGTTCTTTTCTTTCGATTTACTCATCGAAAAGTTAGACGAGAGAGAAACAATTAATTTTCAGCACGCAGAGATATTCAAAGGCATTCAGGTTGCTGAAGGAAAACCCGAGAATATTATCATGCTTATCAGAGCCTTCATAGAAAACGGAATATGCAAAGATCCTGAAATGCAGCATTTATATGAATATGAACCGCATAAAGAGATAATTTCGAAGGATATCATCCATTTCTATAAAGCTCTAAATGAAGAGCCTCCTAGTCATGTTCAAACATGGTTAGAACAAAGCTAGCCTCACAAAATTGCCTCTGTAGAACAAGACGCTGCACCCAACCTCGTACCGTGGTTGAGTTCCGCTCACCTTTCACTACATTCTAACCTTAAATCTAAACACTAAGCTTTCTGGTCGGGTACTCGGCTGGTGTGCTTTACGTTCGATAGAAAAATGAAAATCTTAAGCCTGACTCTCTTCATCTTGGGTGTTTTCTGGGCATATTGTTGCCTCGGTTTCTTAATGTTACCCGTTTCTCTCGTCTGGGAGACTTGGGAAGCAATAGAAGGAAAAGAGAATTATGGACTCGGATGGCAGGACTACCTTCTGCTTATCCTCATTTTCTTGAACTCAATCGCTGGATACTGGGTATGGTGGGGATGGTTGCACTACTTTCGCAAAGAAAGATACCTAGGAAACAAAATAAAGAAATTCTGGTCGGTATCTTTAGCTAACCATACCTTCTGGATCATACTTCTTCCATTGCTGTTTGGAAGTATGTCTATTACTGAATCCTCACCCTTAAGCCTTACAAAAAAATGGAGTGATGGATTCCTTCAGGGCGGATGGCTCTATTTGATTTGGCCTACACTCATAGGAGGTCTTAGTCTTACCCTAATAATAAAAACGAAAGATCGAACAAGACAGTGGACCTAACTCCGAGTAGCTCGCGCTCCTCTCCGTAGGTCACTTCGACGTTCTGCAAAGAAATGAAAAATTTCATCCCAGTGATCATCTTGTTGGCGCTAGCCGCATCAGGATGCAACGACAAGAGAGATGAGATCGTCTCGGAGCAGAAGGAGCGCGTCACGGACACAATTCAACTTGGCGACGACATTCATGAGGCCAAGTCCAAATTGATCGATCTGGGGTTTCGGATCGATTACGGGCCCGATTTCCCAACCAAGAGTGAAAAATACCTTATGATGATCGTGGATTACGGGGTGTCCCCCAGTGGCATGGAGACTTTCAAATACACCGTGGGAATGTCCGGCGGAAGCGGCGAGCCCATTGATGGAATTATCAAAGCAACGCCTGATGGTGTGATCACCAGCATCGAGTAAAAACTAAGAATGCAGAACAAGGCGTCGCTCTCAACACCTGCCCCGCCGCGAGTTCAATCCGCCATGATCATTCAACA
>NZ_JBDOPO010000254.1:0-4902 GCF_039830215.1 Rubritalea sp.
CTCTCAGATCGGCTTTGCCGAAATCGAACTATTCTCAAAGGGACGGAATGTGGCACTAGGAAAACCAGCCAAAGGCAACTTTAAAATCCATCCTGACCGGTCTTTTTCCTCACTCACCGACGGCCGTAACCTGTACGGAACCATTCTACCCATCCACGACTGGATGAACGAGCTGAGCCGCCGACATGACTTTGAAACCGCGCGACCTTTGGTTGCCGACGAGTTACTCCTCCACTATGAGTACCAACAAGTCAACCTAAGGCGATTGGGATGGTTGGCCGGCCTGTTAGCGGCTGGTATAGCCATAACCATCTTGATTGGACGAATGCTTCGTATGCAACAAATGACGGCTATTCGGGAGCGCTTCGCCGCCGACCTACACGACGAACTCGGTGCCAATATTTACACAATGGGATTACTTGGCGAAGTGGCGCTAAGCTCCATGAACACCCCCGACCGGCTGAAGAATGTTCTCCACCGGAACCAAGAACTACTCACGCGAACGGGAACTGCAGTACGCCAATGCATAAACACTCAGGAGTCCTACGGCCTGTACGAGAATCTTCCTGAAGTTATGGAGCGCGCCGCTCGTCGTATTCTGGCCGATATAGAATACGAAATCACAGTGGAAGGCGAAGCCTTTCTAAAGCAGCTCAAACCAATCACCCGTGATGACCTTCGTTTATTTTTTAAGGAATGCCTCGTCAACATCAGTCGCCATGCCGACGCGACCACAGCCAGTGCGCAACTCAAGGCTAACCATAAATGGTTGACCTTGACCGTCAGCGACAACGGCCGCGGTATTTCAGATGGAGCAGACGCCGACATCCCCCCATCGCTCAAGCGACGAGCGCGCCTTTTAGGGGCGAAGATTTCCTCCACACACACCAACAACGGAGGAACCAGTATCACCCTAAAATTAAAAATGCCTTGGCGAGTCCAAACCAATAAAAATATCAAACCATGAACAATATAATCCGCGTAATGATGGTGGAGGACCACCCAGACTACAGAGAAGGCATCAGCTTTGCCCTAGAAACAGTGGCTGACATCGACCTCTACCTGACCTTCGGAACTGCGGAGCGGGCTCTACGAAGCCTCCAAGATGCAGCCCAACAAATGAAACCTGATGTAATTCTACTTGATCTAAACCTACCGGGCATGAGTGGAATAGAAGCAATCCCATGGTTTAAAGAGTATTCACCTGACACTCACTTGCTCATCCTCAGCCAGTCAAACAAGGAAGCCGATGTGCTAGAAGCGATCTCCGCTGGGGCTTCAGGATATTTATTAAAGAATGCACCCCTCGGGGAAATAACAGATGGCGTTCGAACCGTTTTAGCTGGTGGAGCCTCGCTCGATGCAAACATTGCTAAATTTATTCTAACTCAGATCAGCACTCGGTCAAAGCCTAGCGAAGAAACCTCCAAACTCTCTGATCGTGAGATGGAAGTCTTGGTTCTGATTGGGGATGGTTTACTTAAAAAAGAAATTTCCGACAAGCTAAATATCAGCGTCCCAACGGTAGCTACGCACGTACGCCACATTTACGAAAAGCTCGAAGTCCAGAATGCCCCTGCTGCCATCAGTAAAGCGTTCCGCACTGGTATCTTTCCGACTAGTAGCTAATACCATTCTCCAAGTTATATTGACACATTAAGCAGTGCTCCTGTCAGGCTAACAAGAGCGCTTTCGGCGTCGCTATGTATTAGGCTGTAGTGAGCAGGCAGTCTACCCCTCCTCCAGGGGTAAGCAGACTTAAAAGTTAGACTGAGGCACCACCCGAGTGCGGAATACATCCCACACATGCATGAGCAACTGGTGCCTAACAGCATCCGAGACGCAAAATAAACGAATGAACCTATGCCGATAGCCAAGAGACTCATCAGCCATGCATGCCGCGCCGAGATCCTAATACAGGAAGTGAAAAGACCGACTGAACTTTTGTACTCGACCCTTTGGGTAGCGACAATTCAAAACCTAGGGAGTTGACCAAAAATATATGTTTCAACTGATTTACCTCTCTAGATTTCCCATCATACTAAGGCATGTTTTTTTTATACTCCTTGCTTCGCTGGATTTTCTTTACACGCATACTGCGTATTTTCATGCGTTTGGTGAGCGGATCTAAATAGACGAAGAGGATACATCGTCTTACTTTTTGTTTTGGCCAGCGGGTGCGACCAAAGGTTTTCCAGTCGTCTGGACGCTGATACTGAAAGTGTACATCCAGATACTCGCCTGCGTTGGCCGATGGGTCAAAGAAGGCCACTTTTCCCGAAGCCACCTGCACTTTAGTCTTCCCGACCAACCCGCGAATGGCTGTAGGTGACATATTGATGCACTTGTAGCTGCCTAAAGGAAAATCACTCATTTTACGATCGATCGCGAACCCCTTGTAAACGCTTACTTTACCACCTGGAAAAAGAACTAACAAAGGTTCTCTGATATGCGTAGGGATTTTGACTTTCGCGATGGCTGGATAGACGGTCTCCCCATCTTCATTTTTTGTCTTACATCGGACAACGACATTCAATTTATCATCGAGCCTAGTTTTAAAAGGGCCGATAATATTCGCTGTTGAGAGCCTCACATCCGTTACCTGGCCTTCACCATCGGTCAGATACACTGTTTTGTGACTTTTAGCATAGTCGAAGGCGTAAAGAGAAACTTTTACCACTCTCTCATCCTGTTGACCATAAACACCTCCAGCCAAAGCGGAAAAAAAGCTGGCGATGATACAAATATTTCTTATCAAACAGAACTTCATGATTAGACTTCTTTTTCTGATAGCCAGCGGAATGATACAATATTAAAGCGGCGCCCGTAGGTTTGATTGATTAGATTCAGATCTGCTGGGGCTGTCGTTGAGGGCTGGGAGGTATCAACGAACTCATGTCCACGCTGAACCACAGCCTCGCACCATACGCGTGAGGTTTGATTACCAATGGTCGCTTCGCCGTAGGTTCTAATCAGGTATGTGTCACCCCTAACCGTGAGCGAGGGAGCCAAGCGATTTAGGATGTCCGCCTGCGTAATCTGGCTGACAGAACCGTCCGAGCTCTTACCACTCCCTCCAGCAGAATTGAGTTCACTATGGTTCTTCGGCACGGCTACTCCACCGAAGTCTTCGTCATTCAAATTGGCCTGTTCAATCGCGGTTTGTAGAGCACCAGAATTAAGCAAACTATCAGAGCCTTCGAGGCGACGATTGACAAATTCGGCAACCGACTGAAACGGACCACGGGCTTTAACCTGAGTAACCACTTGTTCGGCCAAGTCCATGATTTGTGCTGCAGACAAACGACGATGGGATGATAGCCGCGCCCCATCGTTATAGTCGAGATTATCAGGCATTTCATCACCGGCCATGGGCGCAAACCGAGAAACAGCGAGATCCTCAGAATCATCAGCGTCGGTTAAAGAGTCACCGCCAGTCAGCACATCAAGAATCGGCAGGGCTTCTTGCGTGCCGCTGGCGAGAAACAGCGCCCACGCCTCCACTGAGGTCGAATTCACGTTAAAGGCACCATTATTGTATATATGATCGGCGAAGGTAGCATAATCCGCTACAGTGATCGTCGGCGCAGAACCACTCTTGGGCATCACATTTGGATTAGCGAGTGGCCGAGTTCCATCAAAGAACTCGGATAACACGGTGTCAAGATTCCGAGGTGATGAACCTGCAAGCGGACCCTGCTCTGAAGCCGCAGTTGACAGAAAATAGCCATCAAACAGTGTCGTATTCGCCATGTAGGAGTGATCGATCAAATCGGCAATAGCACCAGGTACTGCATCTTTACTTGCTATTTTTGTATTCCTAGGAACTAACATTGCAGCAAACGAATTACCAACAATCTGTGTCGTAAAAGGAGCTACCCCGCCTGTGTTCAGAGGTGCATGTGAGAATTGCGCCAGTGATGTCGCTGGAGCCAAGGGAACTTGAGAAAATGGCGCATATTCTACTCCTGATTGAGGCGTAACACCAGTGCCACCATACCCTCGGTTACCACTACCAATTGAAACTGTTGGTGTACTTTCCCAACCAGTAAATGGCTCCCAAGTCACCTCATACTGATGCGTTTTGAGGTTCACATTCTGATCATCGGTCGATCCATTACTAAATCCATTACTGAAGTAAGGGTTCATGATTCCATTATTCAACCACATTGACGACATGTTCGAGTTATGAGTGTTGCTATCCTGCTCGGTCTTCAAGCGCATCGAAGCAATCAACAAGGGGACTTTGTTATCTCGATCGTTAGACTCAGGGTCATCAGTATTGTTAAATTTCCTAATTTCAGGTTCACCACCAAATGTCAGGAAGGGCACATCACCGTATTCAAGAGTCGGCAGATGAGCAGCAAGATCATTTGTGTCCCATTCAATCGCTCCAATTTGCACTCGATTCGGGTTAGCGTCTGCGGCCCTTTTTAGCTCTTGGATAGTAGGGGTGGCATTCGTCCCGCCATTATCATCATGGAGCCTTCCGACGGTACCCGTGTAAAACTTGAGGTATGCTGCGGGCTCCTGATTATTCAGCTCCGGAAAAACTTTGAACTCTTCGTTCCCGCTATCAAGTTTCGCGGGCGATATTCTGGTTTTAATTGTATCATTCAAATTCGCATAGAGTCTATGGGTCCCATAAGAGGTTGGATCGTCGAGCTCTGCTCCTATCTTTGCCCGATCGTTATCCCTTAGGAAGCGGTATTCATGGAAGCCTTTTTCGCTTCCATGTCCTTCAGTCAGAATTAACCCTTCCGCATAATGCACGAGATCGGCCATTTTTTTTGCATTTTTGGGTTCACCGAAAACCTTAAATTCACCCGGTTTCAGTACGATAGATTCTCCTGTATTTGAGTCGTTTCCTTGAATACGCATGCGGTAGGGAACTTCACGATC
>NZ_JBDOPO010000281.1:0-4895 GCF_039830215.1 Rubritalea sp.
TAACCAAGTGGTTTTTGTTTTTTAGCAGCAAGGAGCCATAGGCGGCTGGGGGCCGAAAGGTCGCAGGTTCAAGTCCTGTCGCCCCGACTCTTCATTTAGTTCTTGTATATCAGGTGCTAGATGTATTGGGTTCGCATACTTTGCCGGATTTTTCCTGCCCAAATTTCCAGCAAAAAATGTCCCAAAACCTACTTAGTCTAATTTCATTCCTGTTTTATCTGTCTGTGTTGTTCTCATTTATGCGAGGCTTACAGCGTGTTAGGGTGGGTGGATTTCAACAGAGATAAAAATCGTTTCTGACCGAAAGCCTCTCAGTTGTAATTGTTTGGAAGTGTTGGTTGATGGACTACGTAATTCGCAGCGGACCGCAGGTTAAAGAGTTTCTGCCATGCGTTTGTTAATGGTTGCCGGTTTAGTTCTTTGTTGTGGCTGTTCTCAGGGTTTTAAAGAACCGACAGAATCGATTGAATCTTTAACTGCTTCCCAAGCAAGCGCTGGGATATCGCGTTATAGAGGCTACAGCTTGAAGCTTTCTGGCCTGACGTCGATCGATAAATATGTTGCTCGGCAGTTGGCGAAGTCGCGTTCACAGGAACTATTCCTTGACGGTTTGACTTCGATTGATCAAGACACCGCAAAGGAATTGGCAAAGTATAAATCTAATCCAAAAAATTTTGTGTGTCATGATTTTTTGTATCTTGATGGCCTTGCCTCGATTGATATTCATGTCGCACGTGAGCTAGGGCGTCTCAGAGCGAGGCTGTCTCTTAACGGACTAACTTCAATTACTGCGGAAGTGGCGAGACAATTGGCAAATATTAGAGGCAATAGATTATGCCTTCGAGGCTTGACTTCAATCGATGAAGAAGTAGCTGCCGCTTTAGCAAGTTTTAGTCCTAGAAGGTTTGGGGGGGCGCGAGATACTCCCATTTTGGACCTGCGGGGTCTGATTTCGATAGACAATTCAACCGCGAAAGAATTGAAGAATTTTAGAGGAACTCTAATCCTTGCTGGCCTGGCTTCCATAGATAAAAACGTGGCTCGTGAACTTCGGTGGTTTCAAGGTGTGACGCTCAATCTTGATGGCCTAACGACAGTCGACAAAGACGTTGCTCAGGAGTTGTCCCACGTCAGCGGCGCAGTGTCATTCGAAAGGCTCACGTGGATCGATAAAGATTTAGCAAAGAAATTAGTCGCTTCGCAAAAAACAGGGATTTCCCTGAATAGAGTGACGTCTATTGAACGGGACGTGGCTCAAGAATTGGCAAAATTTGTAGGAGAATATATGCAGCTTCGCGGCCTAACGACAATCGACGTGAACGTTGCGCAGCACTTTACAAAGTTTCAGGGAGCGGTCTTGGATCTCAGTGGGCTGACTTCAATCGATGAAGAAGTCCATGAAATCTTGAATTCAAAACCTTTTATAAGGTTGCCTGAAAAGTATCGTGACAGAAAATGACTTCCTTGACCTCTGGTATTTGGGTTAATAGATTGGGGGCTTTCTTTGCAGAAATTACGGCCCTGAACATAGTCATCGTATTCTACGTTTTAAAGATCCGCGGTATGGTGGGCATTTGAGACTGTTTACCAAGGCAGTTTAGCAATCAGAATTTTGCGTGTGAGACAGAGCGTTTTGGGTTTTGATTAGCCTGAACGCATCTCACTTTTCTTCTCTTACCTCCGCGTACTTTAATTCTAATATTCGTGCCGTGAGTTCTTTAATTGCAAAGTTGCTTTCGATGATAGGCGGATTCAACCCAGGAGAGTCTGACGAACGGTATGGTTGCCAAACTGAGATTATTGCTGGCGCAGTAGTTCCAATGTTATCCAGCACAGCAAATCCATCACCTATTCGTTGGTAAAGGTCATCGTACTCATTGCCATCCTGCAGACGCTTCTCAAATTGATAGGAAACCTGAAATAGGCCAGCCTCATCAAGCAGTACGAAAGCTGAATCTGTTGGCATCGAGTAATAGCTCCTAGAATCACCTCCCCAGTAGTCAGCAAGGGCATCGTATTCTTCAATCATGGCTGTTAATTTTCTTTTTTCATTCGCATATCTACGCTCCGCCCGTGTGGTGTCGTAGCCCTCTATATTTTTATGTCTATTCAACTCTTTCTTGCTCCACTCAATATTTTCTCGTGCTACACCAGAAGCCATTCGAAAGTACGCTTCAACCAATGCATGGCTCATTTGACTTGATCCGTAGCCGTACCCAACTATCTGCGGCGATTCATTGAAGATTTCTCTTGCTGCACCGGTCATATGAACCGTTGGACTCAATAAAATACACCGCCTATGTTCAGCAAGAGCTTTTGCTACACGCGTATTCGTAATGTTGAGTAAGCCTGTTAGATGAAGTAATCCGGTGTGTTGACTTAGAGCTTCAGCAGTCTCTGCATTGATCTCCTCGATTCCGGATAGATTAAGTGTTCCTTCATGCGTTGCGAGTATTTTCGCTAGTGGTGGGGTGAGGGATTTCAGGCCGTTGAGCAGTAAGACAGTTTTCCGTTTGACGATCTCAGCGGCAGCCTCCTCGCTTATTGTTTGTAGGCTGTCGAATAGCATTGGGCCAAGTGCGCTATCGGGCTCATTGGGGGGCCAGAGTGCCCAGCTGTCCGCTAATTTTGCAGCCAACTGTCCATCTTGAAGGTCCTGTAAATGATCCATAAAAAGTTTATCACCTTGATGCGTCGCTAACAACGCAGCCAGGTTAGGTGGCAAAGTGGTGATGCCGTTTAGACATAACATTCCTTTATGCCGTGATAACGATTCAGCGACTTGGTACGTCAGCGTAGTGAGGCCACTGAGAGATAAATAACCTTCATGCCGCGATAGTTCTAACGAGACTACTGGTGACAGTGTAGTGAGGCCCTCCAGAGATAATTCTCCTTCATATTGTGCTAACGAAGAAGCCACTTCTTGTGAGATTCTAATTAGGCCATCCAAAGAAAGGCTTCGAGTTTTTTGTTCTGCAAGTTTTTCTGCAAGTAGAATACTTGTTATTTCCGTCAGGCCATTCAGGGATAAAGTGCCTTCATGCCGTGCTAGAATAGTAGCCACATCTGGTGGAAGCGCCGTGAGTCCATTCAGATATAAAGTGCCTTCATGTCGGGCTAGCTCTACAGCCACTTCTGCTGAAAGTTTCCTCAGGCCACTTAAATCAAGGTTATGATCATTTTGCTTTACAAGTTTCTCTGCAAGTAAAACGCTAACTATTTCGGTTAGTCCATCAAGAGATAAACTGCTGCTATGTTGAGCCAGCGCATCAGCCACATTTGGTGCCAGGGTAGTGAGACCATCAAGGCTTAAAAAGTTTTTCCCTCTAGCCAGAGCTTGAGCGGTATCTGGTGTGAGATTGGTGAGACCATCCAGAGATACTGGGCCGTTATGTTGTGCCAGAGCATCAGCAATATCTGGCGGCAGGTTCGTGAGGCCATCAAGGATGAGAAATCCTTCATGTTGTGCTAACGCCTCAGCCTGACTGCGAGTTAAGGTTGTTAAGCCATTAAGTGAAAGTTCATCGCCTTGATATTGCCGAACTAACTTTTCAGCTTTCCACACCATCAGTGATGAAATCGTATTGGTGTCCTCTGTCAGGTCGTCACTACAACCGCTGGTGAAGCACCATAAAACCAATACGATAAAGGTTCCCAAACGCATAACACGGCTCCCTTCCGGAAGAGTTATATTACACCCCAGATGGGGGAAGCAAAGCGGCGTTGTTCGGGTTCTAGAATGAAACAATTGTGCGGCGGCTCATCACACATTTTTGGGTTAGCGAGGCAGAAGGTAAGTACGTCGGATAGCTATCCGAGTTGGGGCGATGGAATTTCTGCCGTTATGAGAACCGGATGGTGCCGTAATCTTCATTCAGACTACCGGTCGTTGACAAGGGTGGGTGTACCACCCACAATGACTACATGTAGGTCGGTGTTGCCGGGAAGTTTATGCGATAAGACCAAATTTGCGGCAGAGTTTTGCCGTATGAACGTCTTCGTTCACTACTCCCTGATCTACGGTTTTTGAAAGGCTAGCAGAGTCGTTCAATTTCTTGTTTTGACTGACACTTAACTCACTGAGATACGGGGTATAAGCATGGGCGGACAAGCGATTATTCGTTCAGTGCAAATAAAAAACAAACTTCTGGGTGGTGTGGTGCTTCATTTTGCGTGCCCATCTTGTAAAGAACAGTTGGGAACAAGTGAGGCCGATGTACTCGCCGGAGAGACATGTCCAAATTGTTTAACAAAGCTTACTTTTGATAAGGCCCTTACTCATCAAATCCGAGAGCGGATTCTCGAAAAGGAAAGTTTGCAGAAATCAAAAGCACGAGATAAGGCGGCGTTGGTTGACGCCCGGCCACAGAAAAAAAAACAGCAGGTAGATCATCCGCAACATGAAAGAGTGGTCATTGAGGAAAAAAGAAAACAAATAAAAAGCGATCAGGATTGGAAGAGAATTGAACGTGCGCAAAAGAAAAATCAGCCAACATTGCTCCAGCGATTAGTTTTTACGCTCGGCATGCTTATGGTGACAATCTCTTTTTTTATGCCATTGTTTGGGCAAATGATTCTTATTGCCGGGGGGTTGCTTATGGTGTGTAGTTTACTCTCAGAGATTGCTACCCACTTGGTTCGGCTAAAAATTGCACTCCAAGAAATCAATGCTGGTGCGGAGTGAAACAAAAATTTGTTTTTTTCGAATGCCTGGAAATCCATCTCTAAATCGAAAACGGCACAGCAACACCTTGCCTGCTGCTGTGCCGAATCAGGGGCACTCTCAAACAAACGACGAGTTCATTCGAGAGACTCCTACAAAATACGAAAGAGTTGTGCGAGAGTTCTCGGAATAATTCATTTGTCCACAACGCGAAGCATCCTGTCTTGCCGCC
>NZ_JBDOPO010000280.1:0-4891 GCF_039830215.1 Rubritalea sp.
TCAAAGATCCAAAAAGGGATGGGGGAATAAAAATCCCCACCTTTTTTAGGGAAGGTGGGGATGAGTGGATTCATATTCCTGGTTCGACTTATATTAGAGTTGGTTGTCGTGTTCCGAACATTCCATCTGTGTTACGACGCCGCCTGTAGCTGTTAGTGTGAGTGACCCTTTTGTAGGGCACTCTGGAGCTGTAGCGAATGGTAGGCCTTCGCCAACAATGTCTGAAACTCCGCTCAGTGCAGTAACTTCTTGGGTGTTCACGTTCAAGTATGATTCAGCTGCCTTTCTTATTGAGGACTGAGTGATCTGACATGCTGCATTGTTGGAGGAGTCGCGGTAGTAGCCGGCTCCGATGAAGAGAACGGAGATGAGTACGAGGATAACAGCGATAACAACTGAAAGTTCGATGAGAGTCACACCTTTAGGTGACTTGCTGATGTTCTTATTTAGTTTCATGGTATGTATTATTTGTGTTTATTATGGGGAGATGTATTTGAATACACTTAGTCGTCGGATTTGGCGAGTTTGGCATTTTCAAAAGTTTCTTCGGAGATGAGTCCCTGGTGGTAAAGTCTGAGTAGGTTGTTGTCCCACTGAATATTGCCGGATCTGCGTATGGCATCTTCGAGGGAGCTTGCTCCACGGTCGTAGGCTGCAATGGCGGCTCCGACTGAGTCATCGTTGTTGTTGAGGAATTCGTAGGTAAGTACACGTCCGTGAACTCCAGTGAGAAGACCTTGAGAGTGGATGAAGATCATGATCTCACCGAGTCTGTTAAGGATGGATGCGTGTTTATCTTTAGGGTACATCTCCAAAATACGTCCCATTGTTTTAACGGCGCCTGTAGTATGAAGCGTGGAGAGTACGAGGTGTCCGGTTTGGGCTGCTTCAAGGCAGGTATCCATGGCTTCTCTGTCTCGGATCTCACCAAGGAGGATGATGTGTGGAGCTTTACGCAGAACGTCTTTGAGTCCTTGGCGGTAGTTGTCGACATCGCGGCCAACTTCTTGTTGGGTGACGATGGATGGGGCTAATGTTTTCATGCCCGGGACGTCTGGGTCATCCATATCATGTGGATATTGGTATTCCACTGGATCTTCGATGGTGACGATGTGTTTGGGATGGTGGCGGCGAGCCCAATCGATGAGTGATGCAAGAGTGGTTGATTTTCCGGATCCGGTTGGCCCTGTGACTAGGCACAGGCCGGCGCGTTTGAGTACTCCCTTCCGCAGAGATTCAATAGTGTCTGGCAGAATGCCGAGTGATTCGAGTTCAGGTATGGAATCGTTGAGAATACGACAAGTAATGCCTAGGCCGGGTGCACTTAAGTGGGCTTGGATGCGGAGACGGCCAGAAATCTCACCATGGTCACCATACTTAATACCGCTACAGGAGAAGTCGTCGACTCTTTTTTCTAGGAATGCATCGACAGCATCTTTGATGTGGTCTGATTTATTTTCGGTGCCACCGAAGCCGTGAGAGTCATCATCTTTGTTGTATAAGAGGGCTTCGTAAATTTTGAGCATCGAGTTAGCGCTCAAAGAGCCCAGATATGGGAGGGCTTCCATCCCGTGATGCGTTTCAATATACATCGGGCGGTTTGCTCGAAGCTGGATGTCTGAGACGCCTTTTTGTTGGCATGTCTGAAACATGATCTTGAGGAGTTCTTCACCACTCATTGTCTCGCTAAATGCCTGAGAGTTATGCTCAGTAGGCAATGGCGGTGGACTTGGGATGTTGATTGCAGCTTCCATAGTATAAAGTTGCGTTAGAGGTATCGCGGTATTTTACTTTGTGTTGGTTGATATGAATTTTGTGAAGGGAAAAGGTGGTTCAAAAAAATAACCGACAAATAATCTGTACACATAATCTATTTAATAGGCATATTTATGACGCTTGGCAATAGCGAAATTTGAATATTCTTGCTCTTTTTGGGTTTTTGGCTATCTGGTTGATTCTTATTGTTGGCTTCATCAGGATGTCTTTTGTGGGAGGTGAGTTTTTTTGCCTTTGGTTATATGTATGAACTTCTTGATTTGTGTTTTATCAGCCTAACGCAGGCTTTGAAAGGTTGCTAAAACGACTGGAGGTTTAGATGTGGAGTTCTCTCTTGAGCTGCCAGATTATTTGGTTAACTTGTATTTCTAATGGATGAAGCATGCAGGATAACGATCCCCTCTGGATATGGCATAGGGTATGGAAAAGGCACTATAGCAAGTGCTAAATATGAGATAAAATTGGGTCAGGGTACGCACTATCTCCTGGCTCGGAATGGGCGAGGGAAAACTACCCTGCTTCGATCTATAGCTGGGAGTCTGTCGGCACTGGTGGGGCGAGCTTATGTGCGGGGTAACGTGCAGTTCGTGCCTGAAGATATTGAGTACAATGACCATCTATCAGCTAAAGTGATACTGAAGGCTCTCCTGCCAAGTGAGAGCTTACAGGATTGTTTAGCCTTTGCAGAGCGTATTGAATTGGATGTGAATAAGAATTATCGCGATTTATCAACAGGGAATAAGCGTAAGATTAGTTGGTTGATGGCTGAGTTTAGTTGTAGTAAAGATGGGGGTGACGTATTACTGTTAGATGAGCCATTCACGGGTGTAGATTCCTATGTTCGTAATGCTTTCATGGAGTATTGGTCGGAGTGTCAGTCTGGGGTGTGTCGTTTAGTGAGCTGTCACCCTGACTTTGATAGCATGGGAATTCATAGTGCAGTGCTGATATCCGATGGTGAGATTACGCATACTGGAAGTAATCAGGGGAAAAGTTGGGGGGAATTGAAGGGGGCGCTAATATAGCAATCCAAGGAGTTAAGAAATGTTGAAACTGTTTAAATTATCTTTTGTGACGACTGTTCGGCAGAAGTCGGTATTCTTAGTGCTGCTTCTTCTAACTGTATTGCCTTTCGTATTTCTTCAGATGACGAATGTGGAGGTGGATGCTGATGTGGGGGGGGCTGCTGTGGCTCAGGCTGTGTGGCAATTGGCATGGGTTGCAGCTTGTTTTTGGTTGGTTTATTGTGCTGCAAGTATGGGGGGGGAGCATGTGCGTTCTCGTCTGGGGGAATATTTCCTGAGTGGAGGAGTGACAAAGTCTTCTCAGCTGTTTGGTCTTTGGTTAACCACATTGTTGTTTTCAGTTTTAATGCTTTTTGTGACAATGATGGTTTGTATTCTTGCTGCTGGGCCTGAGGGGCCTGTTGCTTTCAGACATTGGGTTGTTTTAAGTTTACAGCATGCAATACTGTTTTTAGTAGTTGTGTCTGCGGTTAATCAGTTTGTTATTGCATTGGCTTCTCGGTTTGGCGCGCTGGTTGGATATTCTGGAGGCTTATTTCTATATCTCTGCGGTTTTTATCTAGCGTTGATATTAGATAAAATTGTTATGTCGAAAGATGTGGCGTTTCAGGATGCGCTTTATGTACTGCTACCTCATTTCTACTTGGCTGATCTAACTCACCGATTTGTGCACCAGCAGGGTGCATTGACGAGCGTGGAGTTTTTTGGTGTTTTTGAGTATCTAGCTGGATGGAGTCTTTTGTTGAGTATTTTTGCGTACTTGGTGTTTACCCCGAAGTCTAAATGAAAGTATTATTGATTACGGCTTTTATGGGGGTAGGAGTATGTCTTGTGCTGGATGGATTCCATCGAACACAAGTGTTTCGTGGTCAGAGAGATTTGAATCTTTTAGAGTTGAAGTCGAGTCCCTACGGTGAAATTGTTGGGGCAGCCCTACAGGGTCCTGTGAGTATGAACTATCATGGTGGAATTGGGCATCAGCATGTGGGAGAGGGGCAGGGATGTGAAACGTGTGGCGTGAGTCACGGGGGCAGTGGCGTAAAGCGCTCGGTGGTGACTCAGTTAAAATTTGATTTGAGAGGGCTTGAGAGTGGGATTCGACAAAATAACCTTCCGGGAGTGCGAGGTGCAGAGGTGCTGAAGTATGAGAAAGGTAAGGTGAGGGAGTTGGTCAAGCTAGCGTATGAGATGGACCCAACTAATTATGGTAACTTCTCAATGTATTCCGACTCGGTTATGGATCAGTCTGGCTTTGCGGGGCTTTATGACGTCGTGCGAAAGACTCTCAATGCGTGTGATGGGAGAGATTATGACCCTAGTGATCCTTTGGCTGCCGCGGTGGCTGCGGAAAGTATCATGGTGTATCGTGCTGTGGAGATCGAGAGTAGGGGGGGGGAGAATGCCTACTTGGTAGATGATTACCGATTATTTGAGCAAAAGGTGAATCGCTTTAAAGGGTCGTTTGAGCGTGCGATCGATGACGGTAGATTAGCGAATTTTTCCCAGAAGAAAATTGACGAGATATTGGCTGTCTTCAAGAGGTTAAGTTGGACGCTCAAGGCCTATGGGGAAAAAGTGAAGGAGCGTAGTCATTAATAGGTACAAAAAATGCCCACAGCTGTTAGCTAGTAGGCATTTTTAGAGGAATGAAATGTTCTAGAAACTGAAAATTTCGCCTTCGTTGAAAAAGCGCTTGAGCTCAGCATCTGCTGACTCAGTGCTATCGGATGCGTGGCAGACGTTTACCATCATGTTCTCGCCGAGGTCACCGCGGAGAGTTCCGGCTGGAGCTTCTTCGGAATTTGTTGGTCCGAGGAGGTCGCGAACGCGGCTGATTGCGTCTTCACCTTCGAGTGCTAAAGCTATGACCGGAGTCTTCTGCATGAATGCAACGATTTCAGGGAAGAATGGCTTGTCAGCTACATGTGAATAGTGATCAGTTAGGAGTTCGTTGGATAGTGTCATCATCTTGATGCCGCGGATCACGAGGCCTTCTTTGAGGAAGCGCTCGAGTACTTTGCCTGAAAGGTTCTTTTCGATTGTGTCAGGTTTGAAAAGGATAAGAGTTGTTTCATTTGCCATATGCGTGG
>NZ_JBDOPO010000148.1:0-4883 GCF_039830215.1 Rubritalea sp.
ATCACAGAAAAAGGGCGCGGCTACACCCCCGCCCTCGATAACCCTGGGAAATTTCATGGTCTCGGAGCCTACAAAATCGAAGATGGATCTACGGCAGCTGGCTCAGTCCCAACCTTTTCAGAGATCTTTGGTCGCAATCTAACCGACTTTGCTACAAAAGACCCTAAAATAACTGCCATCACCGCCGCTATGCCCGGTGGTACTAAGTTAGACATCTTCAAAGAAAAGCTCAACGAGCGCTATTTTGATGTGGGTATAGCAGAAGAACATGCCGCGCTATTTGCTTGCGGTCAAGCTTGTGAAGGTTTTAGGCCATTCCTCACGATCTACTCGACATTCATGCAACGAGCCTACGATATGATTATTCATGATATGGCGTTGCAGTCACTCCCAGTGAGACTCTGTATGGATCGTGCCGGACTTTCTGGCGACGACGGCCCTACACACCACGGACTATTCGACATCGGCTACCTACGCGTAGTGCCAGATCTCATCCACATGCAAGCCAAGGACGAAGACGAATTCGTCGACATGCTTTGGACTATGGCCCACTACGATGATGGACCATCAGCCATACGCTACCCACGGGGTGCAGGTATCGGAGCCGAAATCAAAGACAATCCCACCCTTCTCACCATAGGGGAAGCTGAGCTGGTGCAGGACGGCTCAGACGTCTGCCTCATAGGACTTGGTCACCTCTTCGAGTTAGCCGTCGAAGCCAAGGACGCACTCGAAGCTCAAGGTTACTCAGTCTGTCTTATCAACCCACGATGGATCAAGCCGCTTGATGCCAAGCTAATCACAGAGAAAGCTGCGCAGTGTAAAGTGGTGTGCACCTTTGAAGATCACGTCCTACCAAACGGCTTTGGAGCAAGCGTGATGGAGCTCCTTAGTGATGCCGACATTCACACGAAGGTTGAACGCATCGGCTGGCCTGACGCATTCGTTGAGCATGGGAAAGTCGACATCCTCAGGGAGATTCACGGCGTGTCTGCTGAAAGATCTGTAGAGCTCGTGACCAAACACCTCAAATAATTCCAACAAAATAATGTATTCAGTAAAGGCGCAGATTCCTGCGCCTTTTTATTTATAGCGCCTCTCATTAGACTCAATCGCAGCTCATACCGAGGAAAGAGAGTTTTCAAAACGCACCGTATATGTAAAAGAATTTATACCACACGCCTAAAGCGAGTGTTACCAGAAGTAAACTAAACTCATCACGCAAAATATCCTAGGTCTAGCCCACTTTTCAATTGGCATTTTAGAGTGGATTTGTAATCTCATGGCGTGAGTTACCAGGTATTCGCCAGAAAGTATCGCCCAGAAACATTCAATGATGTCTTGGGCCAGGACCATGTCATTCAGACTTTGCGTAATGCAATCGAGCAAAACCGATTAGCACACGCCTATCTCTTTGTAGGTCCTCGTGGCACAGGTAAAACAACCACGGCTAGAATTCTTGCTAAGGCTCTCAACTGCCCCGACGGGCCTAGCGCTGAGTTCGACCCTAATAACACGATTTGCAGGGAAATTGCCAATGGCACTTCGCTCGACGTGATTGAAATTGATGGTGCATCAAACAATGGAGTCGACCACATTCGCGAACTGCGCGAAAACGTCCAATACACTCCGACTCATGGTAAATTTAAAATTTACTATATTGATGAGGTTCACATGCTCTCAACATCGGCATTCAACGCATTGCTCAAAACTCTAGAAGAACCGCCAGCCCACGTTAAGTTTATCTTTGCTACCACTGAACCCAACAAAATTCTCCCAACTATCATCTCACGTTGCCAGCGTTTCGACCTACGCCCAATCCGCACTCAAACAATTGCTGAGCAACTCACCTACATAGCCAACAATGAAAATGTAGCATTAGATTCTGCTGCGGCTTGGGCTATAGCT
The DNA here is from genome assembly GCF_039830215.1 of Rubritalea sp. NCBI lineage: Bacteria > Pseudomonadati > Verrucomicrobiota > Verrucomicrobiia > Verrucomicrobiales > Rubritaleaceae > Rubritalea > Rubritalea sp. Next base: position 1,909 of record NZ_JBDOPO010000148.1, read on the forward strand.
AAAGGTGCCGATGGAGGGATGCGTGATGCGCAATCAATGCTTGATCAACTAGTTGCGTTCTGTGGAAGTGACATCAAAGAGAAAGACGTACTCAATGTGTTTGGCTTCACATCACGTGAAACTGTCGCAGCGCTCACTCAGAGCATTCTTGAGAGAAACTCATCTGGAGCTCTGGCTATACTCAACGAGCAGGCTAGTGCAGGTAAAGAACTTAGCCAACTTCTCGATGACACCATTAGCTGTCTACGAGCATTACTTGTCACGAAAGTTGACCCAAGTGCAAGTAATGATGGCATCCCACGAAACCTCTGGGACCCTCTCTCACTTGCTAGTAAGTCAGTACCTACTGACCGTTTACTCCACTTAGTTGATATTTTTGCCAACACAGAAGCCCGCATGAAATGGGCTAATAATAAGAAACTACATTTTGAAATTGGTATTATCAAGGCGATTCATTCTCTCAGTGACGCCCGCATTAGTGATGTCATTGCTGCGCTTGCAGGTGCAGGAACTCTTGAGTTAAATCAGATCCAGTCGATTGACTCAGCTCAAACCAAGACACACTCACCAGCAGCAACTAAAGCGGAGATTCCTCTAACTACAGCTGCACCAAATTCAAATACAGAGATTCCTAACGAACTGCCTGAGCCGGTCTTGCCACAATCTGAAGAAATTGTCACACCAATGCCCGAGCCGGTTGCTGAGCAACCAGTCGTCGTTGAAGAGCCAGCCCCCCCTACCCTGGCCCAGCAACCTGACTCGCAGGAACACTTCACTCCTGAGCCGCTAAAAAAACGCACAGCTAACGAAACAATCAGTGGACTAGACGCATTTATTGAGAGTGCCCCAGAGGTCTCTGAGGCGCCACCAATACTTGAGTCTGACGCCGATCTTGCTGCAAAACAGAAGGCGGCACCTAAGAAGGAGGAAGAACCTGAACCTGAACCAGCTAAAATTGATGACGACGAGTTTTACAAAGACCCACTCATTCAAAACGCTCTCAAAATATTTTCGGCCACACTTAAAACGGCCTAACTCAATCAACTAACACGACAGAAATTTATGGACATTAACAAACTCATGAAACAAGCCCAGCAAATGCAAGCTGGCATGCAGAAGGCTCAAGAAGATCTAGCAGGTAAAACCGTAGAAGCATCGGTTGGCGGTGGCAAAGTTACTGTCGTAGCCACAGGCGCTGGTGACGTTCACGACATCAAGATTGACCCTTCAATCATTGATCCAGAAGATGCTGAGTTCCTTCAAGAACTCGTGCTCAAATGCGTCCAAGAGGCGATAACTAAAGGCAAAGACATGGCCAGCGGAGAAATGTCCAAGCTAACTGGCGGACTCAACATCCCGGGGCTAGGATAGTCTCCACTTATCTCACACACCTCAAAAGGCGTTCCTCTCTATGATGAGCGCCTTTTCTTTTATCTCCCAGTATCTGAAAACTCACTGACTGCTGTGCCAGCTTACCTGCTAATGAGCGAAAAAAGCAATTTACTCTGAGCATGAAACAACTTTAAATCACCGATGATGGACCGCGAAGACATTGCAGATATATTAGATGAGATCGCTCTGCTGCTGGAGTTAAAAGGTGAAAATGTGTTTAAAACTCGCGCCTACAAGAATGCTGCTGAGATCGTACGCTCAGTTGATGCCGATATTGTTGCATTGGCCAAGGAGGATAAACTCGATGGCATTGCTGGAATCGGCAAGGCTCTACAGCAAAAAATTCACGAAATCGCTATTACTAATAAGCTGGAGTTCCACCAGAACCTTCGCGCTGAATTTCCACCGACACTTTTTGAACTCTTCGAAATTCAGGGCCTAGGCCCAAAGAAAATTAAAGTACTCTACGACCAACTCAACATCGATTCAGTCTCTTCACTAAAAACTGCCTGTAATAATGGCTCCATCAGTGCGCTCAAAGGATTTGCTAAGAAGACCGTTGAAAAGATTCTTGGTGCCATCGAGCTACGTGAGAAATTCGCATCGCATTTCCGATTAGGTGATGTAGCTGTGATGGCTGAGTTTTTACTCGAGCAAGTGCGCAACCACCCAGCCACGCTTCGTTGCTGCCACGCGGGTTCCTACCGGCGTTCAAAGGAAATCTTGCACGATATCGACATACTCGTGGCCACTAACAAACCAGCAGAACTCACAGCTTACTTCTCTCAGTTAGATGAAGTAGAAGACATAATCGTTTGTGGCGAGACCAAGGTTTCCATTCGATTAGAAAACGGTCTACAGGCTGATCTTCGTGCTGTTACTAATAAAGAGTTCCCCTTCGCTCTTCAGTATTTTAGCGGCAGCAAAGAACACAACGTAGCGATCCGCCAACGAGCATTAAAGAGGGGGTGGTCGCTGAACGAATACGCATTCACAGTCAAAGATGGAGCGGCAAAACCACCAACAGTTGACGATGAGGCTGACATATATAGGGCGCTCGGACTCGACTTCATACCACCAGAGCTCCGAGAAAATCGTGGCGAAATAGAAGCGGCTGAAAATGGAAAAATCCCCCGTCTCATTGAACTCGAAAACCTTCGTGGCACATTCCACAACCACACCACAGCTTCAGACGGTAGAAACTCGCTGGAGGAAATGGCTGCCGCTGCGATTGAACTCGGGCTCGAGTACCTTGGTGTTGCAGATCACTCTAAGTCATCATTCCAAGCCAATGGCCTCTACCCTGACAGGCTGCTACGTCAGGTCGCTGAAATAAAGAAGCTAAACCAACAGTGGAAAGGCTCGTTCCGTTTACTCGCTGGTTCAGAAGTCGATATACTTAAGGATGGTTCGCTCGATTTTGAGGATTCCATTTTAAAACAGTTAGATTACGTTGTCGCCTCTGTACACAACTCCTTCACACTTCCTGAAAAGGAAATGACAGCGCGTATTATACGCGCTATGGAGAACCCTCACGTCAGTATGCTGGGACACCTCACCGGTAGACTTCTTCTGCGCCGCGA